>JANYFO010000404.1 GCA_025362635.1 Gemmatimonadaceae bacterium
CACACACACGCCCGCGCGACGTCGGCCGACGCTGCATCTGCTTTCACGCTTGGTGCCGCGTTGCTGGAGGCGGGCGCCGCAACGGAGGCAGCGGCATGTTTTGCGCGCGTCGTCGATCTGCGCCCGCACGATCCCGCTGGATTGGCCGCTCTCGCCGGTGCGCTGCGTACCATGGGTCAAGCCGACGCGGCATGGCCCTTCGTGCAACGAGCCCTCACTCTCGCACCGCAGCACGCAGCCGTCCTGCTCACCGCGGCGCAGGTGCGACACGACCTCGCCGATCTTCCTGGTGCATTGCAGTGGCTTGATCGTGCCGATGCCGTTCGTCCACAACATGCACCGACGCACTTGCAGCGCGCGTACACGACGCTATTGGGCGGCGCGAGTGCCAACGGCTGGGCCTTCTTTGAGTCGCGTGTGCTTCCGACGCCACCCACATCCGCCACGCCATGGCATGGCCAGCCGTTGGACGGCGCGTCAGTGCTCGTCACCGCCGAACAAGGTGTCGGTGATCAATTTCAGTTTGCGCGATTCATTCCGCTGTTAACGGCACGTGGCGCCGCGCGTGTGGTTGTTGAGTGCCATGTAGATGTCGTCTCACTGTTTCGTACCAACGGTTTCGATGCCGTCGCGCGAGGGACCGCGGTCGGCACCGATTGGCACGTGCCCATGCTCTCGCTCCCGCATCGACTCGCGCTGGATGACGCAGTGTTGGGAGCACGCGTGCCATATCTACACGCGCCACGCCACGCGGCCACGGCCTCACGCAACTCCGTCGGCGACCTACCGCGAATTGGACTGGTGTGGGCCGGCAATCCGGCGTTTCCGGGACGACTGACACGCGACCTCGATGTCACGCAACTGCCGACATTGCTTCGCGACACGCGCGTCCGGTGGATCTCGTTGCAACAAGGCACGGCCGGGGATACTCCGCTACCAAATGCGGAACGTGCGGCTCCGGTAACAGATTGGGCAGAAACGGCGTCGCTGCTTGCATCACTCGACGGGATCGTAACCACGGATACGGGTGTCGCCCATCTGGCAGGCGCGATGGGTGTGCGCACTTGGGTGCTACTCCAAGCGGTGCCCGACTGGCGATGGGGTTTGTACGGTACGAGCACGCCATGGTATCCAACGGTGCGACTTATGCGCCAAGCAGCGCCAGGCGACTGGTCGAGTGTGTTGACGGCACTGCTGGCCGATGCGGAGTTGCCCAACCCACAACGGCAATAATTGCCGAGTTGAGCGATGGCGAACGGCAGGCGCTGCCGAATTTGTGATAGCCTGAGCATTGCGCAATTCATGCAAACTATTGTGCGGTAATATGTTACGCATTCGCACTTATTGGCATTGCCTTTGCTTTTGTGACGTGTGTTCTGCTGCCAGACTGCCAATTGCGAATTGGCAACTGCGTCCGCGCGCACACCGCGTTAACCGTGAGATAGCTCCGTGAACGATTTGGTGATCGATGTTGGTGCGAATCTTGGTGGGTTCGCGCTTGAGGTGGCGGCGCGAAATCCGAACGTGCATGTACTCGCGTTCGAACCGATTCCGGCCCTCTGTGACCAGCTGCGCGCGCGCTCGGCGGAACGAGGCATCGACAATCTGACCGTGCTGCAACTCGCCGTCGACGCTGCCGCGCGCACAGCGGTCTTTCACGTCGCCACGCACGCGGATCAAGGTGTCTCAAGTCTACTGGATTTCGACACCGCAAATATCTCGAAAGACGAATACTGGCGAACGCGCACAGACCTTTACTTCGAACACCAAATCGACGTGACGGTGACGCGCTTGGACGCCGTACCGGAAATTTGCGCGGCTGATCGCATTCGATTTATCAAGATCGATGCGCAAGGTGTCGACCTTGCCGTCCTCGAATCGCTCGGCGTGATGCTCGGTCGGACGGAGGCTGGCATGCTCGAGGTGCCCGCGACCATCCAGGCAAAATTGTACGCACAGGAAATGCACGATCTGCATGCCGTCACGACTCGATTGCACGAGCTCGGGTTTTGTGTTTACGCGATTAAACCAAACGACCATGCATCGAACGAATTCAATCTTTTTTTCTGTCGTCGCGATCTCAAGCCACAGGACATCGAAGCGACGCTTCGCTTACGCGGCATCCAGTTATATGACGGTAAGCACTATTGGCATGCACCGTCGGATAGCTTGAAGCCAGACGAGGACCTCGCCGAGACGCAGCGCGTACGGGACCGCCTGATTACCATCGAGGCTGCGTTGGCGAAAGAATGTGCCGAAACCGAACGCTTGGGGAATGCCGTCGTACATCGCGACGCACAAATCGACATGCTGCAGATGTTGCTCCGGCAGCGCGCATGATTGCACAGGACTCAGCACTCAGAGCGATGCTTGCGAGCGGCGGACGAGTGTTTTGGGCTGGCAAGCTCCCACCGCTGGCACGTATGCAGGCGAGCGAGCGGATCCTCGATCCCGTACACGACTTTCGTATGCCGCCCGCGTACCATCAGTCGTTTCAGCTCGTATATCTGGTCGAACGCGATTTAGGCACAGTGAAGGCGTGGCCATTGGTGGTGGACGAAGCGTTGCGCCTGCTCGCGCCTGGCGGCGTCCTGATCATTCGCATGACAAACACCAAGCTGTGTTCGATTTTCGAATTGAAACATCAATTGTTTATGTGGGGCGGCATTACACCGCACTTCGAATCTGCTGGTGAAGATGGGTCAACGCAGTTTGCGGTCAAGAATACGCGCGACACCCCGCGTCCCATGAGCGTCGAGCGCTTTTCTTTCGGAGTAATTACCGACGGAAAGCGACAGAACCAGCTCTTCGCGTTTATTGCAAGCGTTTTCGCACTTGAAACCACAACAGCTTGCGTATCGGAAGTCATCGTCTGCGGGCCGTCTTGCATTGCGACCGACGTGTGTGCCGCGTTTCCTACCGTGGTATTCGTTGCCGACACGAGCGAATTTGTCGAACAGGGATGGATTACGCGAAAGAAAAATCAGATTGTTGATCAGGCGCGATACGAAAATCTCATCATCGCTCACGACCGCTACACCATTAACGCCGACTTTATTACGCGTCTGCAGGAATTTGGTGGTGACTTTTCATTCCTCGTCTGTCGACAGCTTCGGCCAGACGGACGTCGATTCCCCGATTGGGTGGCACTCGGCTGCGAATGGTCGTGGTCTCCGCCAGCAATGCTCGAGTACGGCGACTGGTCTCGATATATGTACATCAATGGCGGCGTTATGATTGCCAAAACGCAGCATTTAAAGGACGTGAGATGGAATGAGTTGCTCTTTTGGAACCAAGCGGAAGACGTGGAACTGACGCGACGATTGCGGAGTCAGGGCTATGTTCCAAGATTGGCGAGAGCTGTTACCGTGTGCTCGAACGTTACCCGCGCCGGTACAATGGAATCATTTGAACCGATGCCCTCACTGCCCGATCGCTATCATGTGTCCGGCCCTCCTATGGCCAATGGCGAAGTGCACACGCCAAGTCTTCCGTATGCAGTGCCTGTGCACTTTGGTCATCGGTGGGGACGCGCATCTGCCGAGTTGGGTGTTTACATCGACCCGACCTTCGCCGTAAACGCCGACGGTGCGCAGCTGGCGAAAGGTGCATTTGGTGAAATTGCGTTTCTGCTCTCGGCCCAGCCAACGAGCGTCGTGGAGCTATGGCTCACGGTCGTTTCGCACTCCACATCACTCGAGATACTAGTAAACGACATCGCGCATCACGCGGTGGCTATCACATCCACGCTATTACGTGTCGACATAAGCAAGCAATGTTTCGCGCTAAGCCGCGTACTCCGCCTGCATCTGCGCTCGCACGAGTCGCCAATCACGGTGGTCGGCTTCAAAATTCAACCCGCTGGTTGGATGCTTGGCATGCCGCTTCCCGTCACGCGCGAAAGCGCGCGGCTGGCGGTATCGCAGTCCAATCTTTTTGCCGCACTCGACGGAGGATCCCTGTGCGTATGCGATGTGCAAACGCTTGCGCGCGGTGCGCGACGCTTTGCGGTGGTGCTGCCTAGCGATCGGCAATCACAACATGAGTTAACGCCGTTCCTGACGGCGCTTAAACAACATGCTCGACCTGATGCGATCATACGCATTGTCAATGATGTCGATACGGTCTTACCGGACGGAGAATTCGATTTTCAAACTATCGATTGGCAGCGATTTGCCGTGGACGGGCCGTATCTGCTGCAGTGCATCGCGGAATTGAATGCCTTTGCACCGGAACTCGTGGTAAACGGTTTCAGTTCGCGAACGTTGCTGTCCGACGTGCTGATGCTCGAGAGCAACGCGATGGGCGTGATCGGATTTGCACGCCGCGATTACGAACTTACTGCGGACGAGCAAGATTTTAGTAGGCCAAAATACACACAGCTTATAGAGGAAACGAACGTGAATGCGGCGGACGCACTGATGCGCGCGCTTGATCTGCCTGCTGATTTGCACGCGGTCACGCGATGAACGCTTTGTTTGTCGTGGAACCCGACTTTCTTACCGCACATGTTGGTGTTCGGCGCGTGATCATTCACTATATCTCCGCGCTTGAAAAGGAAGGTGCTGTGGTTGCACTTGGCGCGCCAAATAATGGCGTCATTGAACTCTTGCGCTTAGGCGTCGATGCGCAGAGCGGTGAGACCACGCTCGCGTGGTCAGGGGATCGTGCCACACCCAGCGACTATACAACCACCGTCATCACGAACCCGTGGCTGTGCGCACGCGGCCTGCCAGAATTGCCGGGGTGCATCGGTATCATTTACGACTTAGTGCCCAATTTGCTTGCGAGCGGTTGTTTACGATTCTCGAGTTCGACTGGCATATTTCAATTTGCGCACGAGCATGACATCGGGTTTCGCTACTATTTGCAGTACGCGAAGCGGATCACCTGCATCAGTGCGAGCACTCGTCAGGATTTGCTCGACTTGTACGGACCCGTGCGCCGTGATTTGATCGTTACTACGCATGTTCCGTTCGAGGTCGACGACACATTTGTTCGAGCGCCACGCGCAAACAGTGTGCTTTTAGTCAACGTGCTCGATGCGCGAAAAAATTTCAAGCAGGTTGCGGGTATACTAATAGCAGCATATCAACGAAAGACCTTTAACGTTAACGTCGTCGGGCGCGAGCGTACGTCCGCGCAAAGTGTGCTCGACTTCTTCGCTAGGCTGACCGACGCGGGGATACCGCATCAATGGCATCGGAATGCTGATGATGCGCAGCTTGATGCACTGTATCAACAGTCGGCGGTTTTGCTCTTTCCTTCGCTGTATGAGGGTCTCGGGTTACCAGTGTTGGAAGCCCAACAGGCAGGCGTGCCCACCATCACCACAAATGTTTCATCGTTACCAGAAATCAATTTGAATCCCACATTATGTTTCGCGCCGACGGACGTGACCGGCATGAGTGAGGCAATTGTCAATATTTTGTCCGGAACGCAGAATTGTCTTTCAGGCGAAAAGCTGCGGCAAGCCCTTGTGGCGCTGCTAGCAACACAACCAAGCGCGGCGTCGATCTTCGTGTAGCGGCGGTTAGATCTACGCCGCGTGCGCGCGCGAGCGCGCCCACGGCAACGCTAAGAATTGTTCAAGGTCGGCCGGCACGCCCAAGCCATGCATGCTCGGCCCGATATCATGCGTAACAATATGCGCACGATTCGCAATCAGTTCGTTGTATACGGGTGCGACATAAAACTCTCCGTTCACACGTTTATTTTGCGAAATCATTGTTTGGGCCGCAGCAACAAAGTCCCGTCCGCGACGGAAATTGTAGATACCGACCGTTGCTTCGTTCGACACGACCTGTTTTTCAAGAACTTCGACGACGTTGTGCGCTGCGTCACGACGTACGTACGACCACTTCGGATGGTCTGCGGGGAACGTCATGATCAATCCGTCCACGTCGTTATAATCTGACGTCGCCAAGAACGCATTGATATCCGCATCGACGTACTGATCGCTGTTGGCAAGCATGAGCGGCCGATCGTTGTCGACGTACTCTTTCGCCGCCAACACGGTACAGGCGGCGCCGTCCGTTACGTGGTCTATGCTGACAATGGCGCATCCTGGCGCACTACGTTCCAAGACACTGCGGAGTGACGTGCCCTCGAGATGTTCCTGCTGCGCCACAAATACGAAACGGTGTGGACGTGATGGGCGAACGTTTGCTATGACGAGCGCAATCATCGGCACGCCAAAAATCGGAATGAGCGGCTTCGGATCAGCGTAGCCTGCCTCTGCAAACCGACTACCACGACCGGCGATGGGGAGTACAATGGTCAGCACAGAATCATGCATAGGCAAGCTCCCGAGCGCGACCGCTGCGGAACTGTTCAAGATCTTCGGGCGTGCCGAGCGAATGCATTTCGCTACGACCGACCGGGAATGCGGTGATGCGGCTGCCGGCAAGAATGAGCTCGTTGTATACGGGGCAGACAAAAAACTCACCGCCTAGTGCCGCATTTTTTGAAATCATTCGCTCTGCCGCATCTATAAACGTTTGTGTCTCGCGGAAATAGTACAGGCCCGCTGTGGCGCTCTTGCTGATCGGCCGTTTTTCAGCGACGGCAACCACCTGCCCGCCTTCGATGCGTGCGTACGACCACTTCGGATGCGTATTCGGAAATGTGAGAATGCAGCCGTCAGTGCCAGGTCCGCGTGCGCAAAAGAGAAACTCGTCAATGGAGCGATCAATAAACTGGTCGGCGTTTGCAACGAGTAACTCATGATGCGGTGAAAGGTGGTCCATGGCGAGCAACACACTGAACAGCGCGCCCGCCGTGGGCTGGGGCATGGACACGATATGACAGCCCGGTGCGACGAGCCGTAGCACTTCACCCAACGCGTACTTTTTCAAATGGTCTTCCCGACAAACAAATACGAATTCGTGCGGCTCTGACGGTGACAAATTGCGCACGATGTACTCAATCATGGGACGTCCATCGATTTCGATTAACGGCTTTGGAAATGAATAGCCGCGCTCCGAAAACGCGCGACCTTCGCCTCCCATCGGAATAACGATTGTCAACATCGGGCTATGCCGCCTGCCGAACGGGATTGGCCACCGCATCGATCGTGCGTCGAATTCGCCAATAATCCACTTCGTGGAATCCGGCTACTTCACACACATGCGCGCCAGCGCGACGTGCGGCGAGAATGCCGTGCGCTGCGTCTTCCACGATGACCACCTCGTGCGCGTCGATACCCATGCGGGACATCGCGAGCTGGTAAATCGCGGGATCCGGCTTTGGCGCCTTCACGTCTTCATTGCTCAGGATGAACTCGACATACTCCAGCAGCCCAGCGCGCGCGAGCATGAGCTCCACACTCTCACGAATGGCGTTGGAACACACGGCAATCCGATAGCCCTCGCGTCGCAAACGGCTCATCATGAATTCTTTCTCAAACGTCGGCCAACAGCTCGCGAGAATTTCTTCGCGTGTGTAGACCTGCTTCACGCGGTTGATCAACGCATGCAGTGATGTGGGCAACCCCGATTCTACCGAAAGCATTTCCAATTTTTTTCGCGTCGGCAATCCGTTATACGTCGCCATGTGATCGTAGCGAGAGATCGTAAACCCGAAGAGCCCAAGTGATCGATTGAGCGCCTTGTAATGCCACTCGGTCGCGTCAATCAGGACACCATCGAGATCAAACAGCACAGCCTTGATGGTGTTCATGCGGATAGCCCAGTTTCAGGATGAGGGTACTTGTCACCAGCGACGCAAGGGACCTTCACGACGACCGTCACGGCGTCCTCCAGCACTTCGAAATTCGCAGGCACGCCTGGTGCCAACGTGATGATATCGTCGGCGCCAAACTCCCGACCGTTCATCCGGACACGCCCAGAGATCACCACGGTAAGTTCGGTGGCGACGCGGTGCACGTGCGCGGACTCTACATCACCGGCGCGATACCGCTTGACCCCAACCTCACAGTCCGGTGTAGCGAATGCGGTGGGAGAGAATGCCCCAACAAACCAGCCACGATGCATGGCGTCCAATCGCAAATGATTCATGCGGCAACCTGCGTCCGCGTGCCTGTACGCGCTGCCGTGAGTACGCGGTCCAGCTGCGTCGGCGCGTCTGTGCAGATACCGTCAACACCCCACGTGATCAACTGCGTCCATCGACGTTGCATAACCGACGGCGAAGCACCGTGAAGTTCCGGTGACACCGCGTACACCGCTCGCCCGTGTGCCTGCAGCAGACGAACATCAGACTCGACCGCCCACGGGCGATCAAATTCGTCGAGCCAAACAATGTCCGCGCAGCGAATTGCGAGCGCCTGTTCGATGGGCTCGTTGCGATCACTGACACGCGCGCCAAGTCGTACATCTGCATCAAGGCTGCGAAAGCGCCGAGCGGTCTCACCCGCCGTCGATTCCAACAGTTCCATATCAAACAGAAATACATGCGACAACGCATCCTGTGCACGTAGAAATGCAATCAGCTCCGCTTCGTACGCAAGCTCCTTCACGTTCAGAGCGATCGGTACGCGCGCGTGTCGCCAGAGCGCACAGAAAGCCACGGCATCGTTCGCGGCGCTCCACTCGGCTTGATCATGACTCACATAAAACCGACCGGCTGCGTCGCGACGGATATCCGTTTCCACGGACCATCCTTGGGCGATGCACTCGCGCGTTCGATCCAGTGTGTTCTCGAATTGTGGCTCAGCGCCGTTGAGATTGGCGCGATGGGCGATGATTAACAGACGTGGGTTCCTCAGCATCGTGTCGCAGCGTCGTTTATCGGCGCGTCACTCGCTTCGACGGCCGCGCTTCTCCCATTACCAGTGCATTGTACGTGCCAGAAGATAAAAGTATGCAGCACATCGACTTACAAAATTTTACATGCGCACACATTGGGAAATTCGGCACCATTTGCCGGGCAGAACTCGCCGCACGACGACGCTTCTTTTACGTCTGGTGCAACGCGCGTAGCATCAGTGTCGCGGTATTCCTCCAACTAAAGTGCGTTGCGGTGTCGATGCCCGCGTGATTGAGATCAAGTAGACCGACACGGCGTGCGGCATGCACGCTGCGCAAGTGTTCGACCAATTGCTCATGCTGGCGTGTCCCGAATGCTGCCCACGCACCAACGCCGGCTCTCTCGAGATGATCGACGTGGACTAAGCGTGCATTGTCGTTCGTCAGGAACTCGGTATGACCACTATAGTTTGTCGCGATAACGGGCTTGCCCACCGCGAGCATTTCCAGCGCTTCGAGATTCCACCCTTCGGCCCGCGAACAAAACACACCGCAATCGGCGCCGCGCATCACGCGCGCCACGTCGTGGTGCGTAGCCAGGGGGCTCGTATGCAGATCGATGCGTCGCGACATCGGAGACGTTCGAAACGGCTGGAGCGCCCGTGCAAACGTTGTTGCGTCAACGAACGGGTTGTAGCAGTAGAGGGAGAGTCGCACGGCGTCATTGGGCGAAAACGCCGCCTCAAATGCGCGCAGCAGGTCGAGCTGTCCTTTTCGAGGTTCGAGTTTCCCAATTTGCATGAAAACGGTGTCGTTGGTTGGCTGAACCGACGGGACCATTTCATTAAATACGGTACGATCAACCCCGAGAGGAACGACGTGAATTGGGATGTGCGTGACTTTATTGTCGCGCAACACATCGCGCGCCCAACTACTGCACACAAAGAGTCGATCCTGCGCTCTCAGATGATGCAGTTCGCGTGCAGTGAACTGATTGATTTCAAAGATCGGGAAGCCAATGCGTTCCCCTGACCCTACATGTGACGCCAAATCAAACTGTTGCGCCAAACGCACGCTCGGCGCCTTTGGGTCAAAATCATCTTGTCGAGCCAACGCACGATCAAGTGTCGGCACCTCCGCAATCTGGCGATCTACTGTGCCAAGCGGAAAGTACGCGACATCTGCGCCAACCTCCGCAAGCGCCTTCAACATATGCGCGCCCGTCACACCGTAGCCGGTCCGACAGAACGGCGCACTGAAGTTGATTGGGCCATACGCTTCAGCGGCTACCGCCACACCCGGTACATTGAGCGTTGACACGTCGACGTGCGGCATCGAACGCGCATGCACCGCGATGATCGGCGCTGGTGCGTCGTCAACGGACATTGCAATCAGAATAGCTTCGTTATCCTGTTCCGCGAGTTGATGTGGGATGTACCCTGCCTTTGTAAGCGCTTTATATAGTAGCGCCCCTTTCATCGCACACAGATCGCGTGCATCGCACAGGATGGCGGCGATGTGGCCAGACGTGGTGAATGATTGAAGCGACGTCAATGTTGTGCTGACACGCTCTGGCGCGACGTGCACAAACAATTGTGCGACGCGCGGATGCAAGCGCGTCACGAGCGAAGCCAATCCGTCCGTCTCGACCTGCGACCGTTGGGCGAGACGTAACGACACTCCCGCGCTTCGCGCGTCGCTTTGCAGCAGCGTGGCCGCACATTCACCGTCCGCAATTGCAAAGACATGATGGCGCGTGTCGGTTTTTGTCGCGGCGCTAAGCGATACAAATCCAAACGCCGGATCAAGGTCCAACAGCAAATCATTGTCGGCGAGTTGGGCGTCAAGAAACATGCGGAACTCTGCCGCAACGCCGCCCTCGCGCTCTGCGTCGACCGTTGCCGCCCAATCCCGATGGCTTGGGCGCGGTGTCACGCAAAATCGCGGCACACCGTTCGCGTCTCGCTGGACGCTTTCGATGGCCGCGTCAGCCGTGAGCGGGCGGGACAGGGCGGACATGACGCGCCGCTAGCGAATGCGTAGTCCGTGTGTCTGCGTCGGGTACGCGGACACATCCACCGGTCGACGTACGTTGTGCGCGTCGTCACGGCTGACAACCTGCAGTCCACGCCCGCGTGCCAAGTTGAAGACCAGCGGCGCGCGAAAGTTTCCAGTCGTGGCTGTCTCCGCGTGTGGCGCGAGCGTGAGCATGACCAACGCGAAGGTATCGGTCTCCTGTTCGATCTGCAACATATCGCGATCCGTGGCACCAAGATCGATCGCATACGTCACGTCGAGCACGAACGGATCGCCCAAAATGAACGTCAGATCGGGATCGTCTGTTGACTGCAACCACCACAAGCCGGAACGAGTGGCTGGTAGCAACGCAAACTCATGCCGATCAGGGAAGCCGCCGAGTGGAACGGGGAAGTGCATGATGGCGGACGAAGGCACATCAACGTCGCCGATGGCGCTCGATGTAATGCAACGAAGTGTACGGTCACCAACAGATGCGTCGGACTGAAGTGCTGTGGGCATAAAGTTTAGAGGTAGTTCGCCAGGCTGAGACCGAGAATTCGCGAGGTCGCACTCATTGCTGCTTGATACATCGTCTGTTTGCCCGTGAGCTCGACGAGCGCCTTGTCAACTTCCGTGTCGCGCAAATCTGATCGGTACGCTTTGAGCGACAACTCCAACGTGTTTAGCGTGGCTGCTTGCGCATCGAGTTCGTTGATGCGAGCGCCCTGCGTAGCGAGCAATGATTGGACATTATTATTGGCGGCGCTGATGCGATCGGTTGCAGCGGCGATGCCGGCTACGTTGTTTGTGCCAAGCGCGGTTGAGAGTGCGCGCAATGATTCCAGCACGTCAGACGTGAGAAACACCTCAGTCCCATTGTGTGTCGGCGTCGAAAATTTGTTGTCACCAATCTCAATCTGCCGACTGCCGCTGGGGTTCACGGGGAGTCCGCCGCTGTCAAGCAGCCGAGAGAACGGTATACTTGCGTTTGCTGGCAACTGAAATGGCGCCTCGCCACTGCGTGTGCCACCAAACAAATACTCGTCGCCGAATTTGATATTTCCGCTGTCTACGGCGTGGCTGAGGAGCTGATCCACTTCCGTCTTTACAATCGTTCGCGACTGCGCAGTCGACGTCGATCCCGTTTGTCCCACGCCGAGTTCCATCGCGCGCGTGAGCACGTTGGTCACATCATTCAGCACGCTCTCTTCGGCCGACGCTTGTGCATTTCCGATATTGATGTTGCGACGAAACTGCGCAAGCGCGCGCATGGAGCTGCTGACGCGAACCACTTCGCTTCCGGACGTTGGATCGTCGGACATTTTGCGTAAGCGAACGCCCGACGATACATCTTCACGCAGCCGCTCTATCCCCTGCATGTTCGCCTGCAGGCGATTCTGGCTGGAGAAGATCAGACTTTGATTCGTCACGCGCATAGTCAGTCGGGCGAGCGGTTCGTTGTCAGTACCCGTGCGGGTAGCGACGCGTGACCGGCTTTCATGTTTTTTAGTATCGGAGGCGCGCCGCCAGCCTTTAGCGGCTAATTTTGCCGAGTGCCAGTTTTGCCGTGTTATGGAAGGGACGCCTGCACGCGAAGCGCGTCACCAACCTTCATTTCCCATCTTCCACTCCCCGCATTCCCAGCATGGCAACCATCCTGCACGTCGATGACGAGCCAGCGGTTGGCTTGATGCTTGAAGATACGCTTGAGCGGGCGGGGCACACGCCCATCGGTGCTCGCAGTGTACCGGAGGCGTTGCAGGTGTTGGAGCGTGGCGGCGTGGATTTGATCATCTCCGACTATCGGATGCCTGGCATCTCTGGGTTGGAGTTCATTCAAATGTTGGCTCGCGAGGGGTATGACATCCCGTTGATCATGCTGACGGGCTTTGCCAGCATTGAACATGCGGTCGCCTCAATTAAGGCTGGGGCTATCGATTACATCACGAAGCCCGTGCGGCCGCAGCAGTTAGAGCTCGCGGTCGATCAGGCGTTGGAGTACGTCAGGTTGCGTCGGGAAAATGAATCCTTGCGCAAGGAGGTCATGCAGTTTCGGAATGAACGACAGATCATTGGCGATTCCGCCATCGTTCGCCGGATTTTGCAGACGGTCGCCATGGCCGCCCCCACGCGGGCGACGGTGTTGCTGCAGGGTGAGTCGGGCACCGGCAAAGAGTTATTTGCGCGCGCTGTTCACGATCAGAGCGACCGCCGCGATAAGCCATTCATCAAGTTGAATTGCGCCGCATTGCCAGAAGGCTTGGTTGAAAGTGCGCTTTTTGGACACGAAAAGGGTGCGTTTACGGGCGCGATCAAGCGTGTTGAGGGCGCGTTCGAGCGTGCGAATCGCGGAACGTTACTGTTGGACGAAATTTCGGAGATGCGACTGGATTTGCAGGCGAAGCTCCTGCGCGTTTTACAGGAGCAGGAATTTGAGCGTGTCGGCGGCACGTCGTCGATCAAGGTTGATGTGCGAATTGTCGCGACGACCAATCGCGACCTCGCGGCGGAGGCAGACCGAGGCACGTTTCGCCAGGATCTGTATTATCGACTGTCAACGATTCCCATTCTCATTCCGCCATTGCGGGATCGACCGGAGGATATCCCCGTGTTAGCGCTGCGCTTCGCGATGCGCACGGCGGCGGAGATCGGTAAGAAAATTGAGGGGTTGACGCCGGATGCGCTTGAGTCGCTGCAACACTATCCGTGGCCCGGCAATATCCGGGAGCTGCAACACGTCATCGAACGCGCTGTGATTCTGACGCCGGATGCAATGATTCAGCCGCACTGCCTCGAAGGCACACGGTTTGGACTTGCGCACTCGCTGGGGGCGCCTTCCATTCGTCCGCGCTCCGTCTCGGGATCGAGCGGCGGCGGGTCAATTGTTGCACGTGCGGCCACTGGCGTTGGTGCCGGCAGTGCGGGGGCGAACGGTGGGGCGATCAACTTGAATTCATTAAATGTTGCGGATGCGGAGCGTGTCCTTATTCAGCATGCGCTGACTGCTGCCGACAATAATCGAACGAAGGCGGCGGATTTGTTGGGCATCAGTGTGCGCACGTTGCGCAACAAGCTGAATGGGCCCGGTCGCGAGTCTGAGGCGGATGACGAGTAGGGGTGAACTGCGATCCGTGAATTGCAGGAATGATGCGAATGGGCTTCGAGCGGTCCAACATCGGCAGTTCCGACCGCACAAAATGCGGCAGAAAGTGCCGTGTGGCTGGTATTGCACCATTTGTAACGTCTAAAATCCTGTCTGAATTGCCCGCTAAATAACACCTGTCGTATTTTTGTAAGATAATTAGCAGCAGAGAGTTATGAACTTTTATTGAGCTAAAATGGCCACCGCATTCGCGGCCGTGTCCGTTTGGCCCAACCATTGCTTTTTCCGGTGGCGGATACACTCGCTCATTCACAACCGGACTCCTGCGATGCTCTTTGGATTGATCGATCGCGTCACCTCTGCCTCGTCGCTGAAAACGGGCCTCGACGAAAGTGTCGCGCGCTCACGCAGCATCGCGGACCGTGTCGCGAAGGCCACCCTCCAGAACAGCGACGGGTTTTCGCTGAAAGCGAACAACGGGCAGAACGCTGTTGCCAATGCCAATCCGATCAACGTCGAAGACGAAATGGTTGGACTCGCCGATGAACAAATGCGCTTTCTCGCAACGTCGCGGTTACTCGAGAAGACCTACCAGAATCTTCGCACCGCCATCAAGGGCACCATCTGATGTCCGGCATTGACCCAACGCGGCCACTCGGATTACTGCCGTTGCAGAACCAGGGCGTCATCCGTCCAATGTTCCGCTCCATGGGCATTGCCGCCAGCGGACTCGCGGCGCAGCGCCAGCGTATGGAAACCATCGCGCAAAACATCGCCAACGCGGATGTCACCCGTGGGCCTGACGGCGCGCCGTACAAGCGTCGCGACCTCGTGCTCGAATCGGCAACGTCGCAGAACGCGCTCTTCAATGCAGGCAGCGCATCCGGCACGAGCAATGTGAGTGGGTCGTCGACATTTGATGCGCCGGCGTATAGCGATGGAGCGAAACGCGTTGTCGTTCCCGTACTGCCGATGCAGGGCAACAGCGATGGACCGCACGGCGAATTTGGTGTGCGTGTGGCTGGAATTGCCGAAGATCAAGGGGAAGGCCGACTGGTATACGAGCCAGGTCATCCTGATGCCGACGCGAGCGGATATGTGCGCTATCCCGACATCGATACTACACAAGAATTAGTGCGCCTCATGGACGCGAAACGCATGTACGAAGCGAATGCGGCTGTGTTTCAAACGGCCAAATCCATGCTCCGCGCATCACTCGATATCTGATTCACTCGCATTCTGCATAAACGGCCATGAGCATCAACAGCATCACCAATCCGCTTCTCGCGAGCCTCGGTTCTCTCGCTCGCCCCGATGCAACGCGATCACCAAGCGACCGCGTCCTACCGAGCGGCACCGATCGTACTGGCGCCCCACCATCACCGTTGGCGCGCCCGGCGCTCAAAACGCAAACGCCGATTGCCGGCGCCGGCACGGCACAGCATACCGTGCCAGCGGAAGCACCGCCTGGTACCGATCCCACGTTATGGAGCGTGCTGACGACGGAAGAGCGCAATTTCTTTGCGAAGTCGGCGTCGTCCGGCCCTCTCACGTACGGACGTATCAAAGCCGCAACAAATCCCGTTCCGCCGGCCGCACGTGGTGTGCGGCTTGACGTGCGCGCCTGAGCCCGAGCCAGACCAACATGCAACCGCGCATTGAGCTTCTCACGCGTTCGCTGCCACAGCTCGCCGGTGACGACAGCGCAACAAAACAAGTTCCTGTGTTTGGCGTTGGCGACAATTCATTTGGCAACACGTTCACGCGCGCGCTCAACGAAGTCTCCGACGCGAAAGATATCGGCGATGATTTGACGAAGCGCTTTGCACGTGGTGAGAACGTCGAGCTGCATCAAGTAATGGCGGCGACCGAAGAAGCCACGATCGCATTGGATGTCCTCGTCGAAATGCGGAACAAGATGGTCGAAGCCTATCGGTCCGTTATCAACATGCAGTCATAACCGATGAACGATCTGCTGCAGTCACTGTTCGGACGTGTGAGTGGGACGCGTCAAATCGCAATCATCGGTGTTGGAGCGTTGGTCACTGCGCTCGTGTTCGGCGTCTCGCGCTGGGCAACGCAACCTGTGATGGTCCCGCTTTTCAGCAACATTCCGATGGACAACGTCGGTAAGATGACCGACAAGCTGACGGAAGTCGGCATTGTATACGAATTGGAAGGTTCAGGTTCGACGATTTTGGTGAGCAGCGTTGATCTCCCAAAAGCACGTGTCGCGCTCGCGCGTGACGGAACGCCGGACACCGGCCGTCCTGGGCTCGAACTTTTTGACAAACCGTCGTGGGGCATGACGGACTACACGCAACGCGTGAACTTTCGGCGCGCGCTTGAAGGAGAATTGGAGCGCACGATTGGGAAGATGCGTGATGTCAAAGCGGTGCAGGTACATCTCGCACTCGAAGACGATCAGCTCTTTAAGAAAAATGAACGGCCGTCAAAAGCCTCCGTGACGCTCACGATGAACAACGGTGAATCGCCACGCGCTGAAACGGTCCGTGGCATCGCCAGCTTGGTATCGAGCAGTGTGGGTGGTCTCGACGCGCCGCACGTCATGATCGTTGACGAACGTGGACAAGCCCTTACCATGGATGACGATGGCTCGATGACCGGTCTCTCGAGTCGACAGCTCAGCGTTCAGCGTGAAGTAGAAACCTATTATCAACAAAAGGCCGACAAATTATTATCAAGCCTTGTTGGCGCGGGCAATGCGCGTGTACAAGTCGCCGCGTCGATCAACTTCGATAAAGTCGAACGCACCGTACAGGGCGTCGATCCGGACAAGCAGGCGTTGGCCACTGAACAAAAGAGCGAAGTCACGCCCAGCACACCAAGTCAAGGCGCGAGCTCCTCACAAACATCGACGTCGTACGAAAACACACACAGTGTCGAAAGCTTCAGCGGGGCTATTGGCAACGTGAAGCGGCTCACGGTGGCCGTGCTCATTGCCGACAAAGTCACGATGCCACCGGCCGACCCTACAAAAAAGGCGGCGCTCGTCGCACCAATTATTACCCCACGCAATGCAGCAGAAATCACGCGTATTGAAACGCTCGTGCGCAATGCACTTGGCGTTGACTCCACCCGCGGTGATCTGATCTCGGTGATGAGCGCGCCGTTCGATATTCCGGCACCACTGCCGAAGGCCGATACGCTGCCGACTCCCGATATGATGACGAAGTTGCAGGCGAATCCCAAGCCACTCGTCGCCATCTCCGCACTCGTCGTCCTGCTCATTCTTGCAGTCGTCATGCTCAGCGCGTTGAAGCCGAAAAAATCGGCCATCGCGAGTGCCGATCGCGCGACACTGCCCTCGTCACCAGCGTATCCGGAATTGCCACCGTCCACGCAAATGCGCACGGCACTATCCGCGGGTGGAGAAGCCGAAGCCCAGATGTTTGAGGATCAACGTCGTGGAACCGTGTTGCCACCACCACCAACAACGTTTGAACGCGAACAAGCAATGGCCACGGTCGATCAACGTCCAGATGCTGCCGTGCGCGTGACGCGCGGCTGGCTGAACTCTTGATTCGCAGATAGACCGAACCGATGACTGCGCTCGCTCGTCAATCCAACACCGAGAAGTATGCTCCAGACCAACTCACCGGTCGTCAAAAGGTGGCCATTGTCTGTATGGCCATCGGCTCCCCACATGCCGCGAAGTTAACCGCAGCATTGCAGGCGGAAGAAGCCGAAGTTGTTGCGCTTGAAATGGCGCAGCTTGATCGGGTACCGCCCGCCATCGTGGAGATGGTGCTGGCGGAGTGGCTCGAACTCACGATTGGTGTCGACTCACTCAGCACTGGTGGTGTGGAATTCGCGCGTGATGTGCTGGAGCGCGCGTTTGGAAGCGTGAAAGCCAGTGCGATTCTTAAACGCATTCAAGGGCAACTCGCCGATAACGATCGCTTTGGTCGTTTGCGCCGCGCTGATCCGCAGCAACTCAGCAACACACTGCGCGGCGAGCATCCGCAAACGATTGCGCTCATTCTCGCGCATCTTGACCCTGCGCAAGTTGCCGCAATTTTGCGCGAGCTAGAACCGTCGTTGGGTGGTGACGTGATGTTTCGCATCGCGCGTATGGAAAAGGTAGCCCCAGAAATGATTTCACTGGTAGAACGCGCAATCGGCAATGAAGCGGACCTCGCATTCTCGCAGGGACTGAGTTCAGTCGGAGGACCAGCCGCAGTCGCGGCGATCCTCAACTTGGTCAGCTCCTCGTTGGAAAAGGAGGTGCTCGATCTTGTCATGCAAAAGGACCCGCAACTCAGCGACCAGATCAAGAATCTCATGTTCGTATTCGAAGATCTCAGTGCACTCGACGACAAATCACTCCAGCGCTTGCTTCGGGAAGTGGACGTCAAGCAGCTGTCGTTGGCGCTCAAGGCGGCAAGCCCAGAGCTCCGGACAAAAATTATGGGCACCATGTCGCAACGCGCGGTCGCCGGCCTCAAAGAAGAGATGGAATTCTTGGGACCCGTCAAGATGCGCGACGTGGAAGCGGCGCAGTCCGATATCGTGTCGAAGGTGCGCGCGCTCGAAGAGACCGGCGAAATCGTGATGAGCTCGGGATCCGACGATGTCCTTATCTGACGAGACGCGACCTATGCAAGCGTTACCCTGGGCACTCGATGAACTCGAAATGCCGGACATTTTTTCGATGCCGTCGAACGAGGCGTTGTTTCATGCGCACGTGGAGCACGACACTGCGCAAGCACCGCAAGCCGATGCAGACACACACGCGGGTATCGATGCGATGGCGTATGCACGCGGTCATGCCGACGCCGTGCGCACGGTGCGTGCCGAATGCGATGCGTCACTCGCGTCGGCGCTGGCAGCGCTCGCGGACGCATTAAACACCGTGCGATTGCACGAAGCGCGGTGGACGGCAAATGCCGAGGAAAATCTTGCCGCGCTTGCTGTGGTCGTGGCACAGCACATTGTCGAACGCGAGGTGACCATGGATCCAACGATTGTTCGTGACCTCGTACGTCGCGCGCTCTCGGAGTTTCCACTCGACCAAGTCATCAATGTCCGGTTGCACCCCGAGGACATCGCGACTTGCGGTGGTCTGTTGGCGCCGGACGCCGTCGGCCGCATACAGGACGTGCGATGGATTGCCGACCAGACCATGCATCGCGGTGGCTGTATGGTCGAAGGTCGTGAGCGTGTCATTGATGGTCGCGTTGACACAGCACTAGAGCGCGCGTACCGCACCATTGGACAACTCCAGGCATGAGCCTCGCAACGCACCCCTCTCGATCACTTCCCGGATCGATGACACCGATCGCACACGCGATGGCCTCGCGACTCGATCGCGAAGATCGCTTGGCGACGTATGGCCGCGTCACGCGGGTGGTCGGCCTCGTGCTTGAAGCAACGGGGCTTGATGTTGGTCTCGGCTCGCTGTGTCGCATCACAAGCCATTCCCGTGATCGATCCGTGTTGGCAGAAGTCGTTGGCTTTCACGAGCGTGGCGTCTTGCTGATGCCCTTGGGCGAACTCGATGGCTTGCATCCAGGATCAAGTGTCCAGCCACTCGGTCGCACATTTGGTGTAGACGTCGGCCCGGGTTTGCTCGGTCGTGTCTTAAACGGCCTTGGTCATCCAATCGACGGCAAAGGGAAATTGGACGTGGTGACGCGAGTCCCACTGTCTGCCGAACCACCCAACCCACTTGAGCGCGAAGTGATTAATCGTCCGCTCGAAACGGGCGTTCGCGCAATCGATGGGTTGCTCACCATTGGTCGTGGACAGCGCATCGGCATTTTTGCAGGATCAGGCGTCGGCAAGAGCACGATGCTCGGCATGATCGCTCGGCAGGCGCAAGCCGATGTCAACGTGATCGCGCTCTTAGGCGAACGTGGTCGAGAGGTGCGTGATTTTATTGAGAACTCGCTGGGTCCGGAAGGGCTGGCCCGATCGATTCTCATTGTCGCGACTGGCGATCAAGCAGCGCTTGTTCGTGCGCGCGGCGCCTTAGTCGCCACGGCGATTGCTGAATACTTTCGCGATCAAGGGAAGCACGTGTTGTTGATGGTGGACTCCGTCACACGCGTAGCGATGGCGTGGCGTGAAATTGGACTTGCTACCGGCGAACCCCCGACAACAAAGGGATATCCACCATCGGTGTTTTCGTTGCTCCCACGTTTGCTGGAGCGCGCCGGTAATGCCGCGCATGGCGGTATCACCGGCATCTACACGGTGCTCGTCGATGGCGACGATTTCAACGAGCCGGTCGCTGATGCCGCGCGATCCATTCTCGATGGGCACATTGTCCTGACGCGACGACTCGCGGCGCAGAATCATTTTCCAGCGATCGACGTGTTGGAGTCCAAAAGTCGTGTGCGCGACCAGATCATCAATGAGACCCAGCGTCGCGCAGGCAGTGCGATGCTTCGACTCGAAGCGGCGTATCGCGAGAAAGAAGATCTCATCATGGTAGGCGCATACCAGAAGGGCAGCGATCCGTACGTTGATGCTGCGCTACTGTACCGCACGCGCGTACTCGAATTTTTACAGCAGCGCCCCGATCAAAGTACGCCATACGGCGACACCTACATGAAGCTTGCACAGATTGCTGAATCAATCGAAGCATCAGTTTCGAGGCGCGATTGATGTTTCATTTTCGATTGCAACAGGTGCTTGAGCTTCGCGAGCAGCATGAAAAGACGAAGGCGCGTGCGCTGACGGATGCACACGATGCAGCGGATGCCGCGCGCCGCGCATATGAAGCGCTCGCGGTGTTGCACGCAAGTGCGCGCGCGGAAGTCGACGCAGCGCAAAGCGCACAACCACGTATTGGGCACTTGCATCAGTTGGGATACGTGCTGCTCTCGCTGGAACAGCGCGTGGAGTTGGCCGCAGATTCTGTGATTATGGCCGACACGGTGGTCAGTGGCGCGCAGCGTGAGCTCGATGATGCGGCGCGTGATCGTCGGGTGTTGGATCGACTCAAAGAACGGCATGCGGCAGTCTGGCGCGATGATGTTGCACAGCAGGATCGACTACAAATGGACGAAATCGCACTCGGCCGTTT
Source organism: Gemmatimonadaceae bacterium (assembly GCA_025362635.1). Taxonomy (GTDB): domain Bacteria; phylum Gemmatimonadota; class Gemmatimonadetes; order Gemmatimonadales; family Gemmatimonadaceae; genus Gemmatimonas. The sequence continues at coordinate 20,885 of JANYFO010000404.1, forward strand.
CGCTCGTCGTGCAGAGGCCCGTGATGACGCGCACGCGTCGTCGGATTTGAGCGAGAGCTCGAAGGGCGCGTGGTCTACCCGGAACGATGGTCCGAATCGATGAAGCAATTGATCATCCCAATCGTTATTGCCATTCTTGCCGGTGTCGGCGGCGGGTCAGGCTTTGCGTATATGCGCGCATCAAAGGCATTCGTGGCGGATTCATCACAGCGTGCGGATAGTGTAAAAGCGACCCCGCCGGCAACAGTGGTGGAGCACGACTCAGCGACAACGCACGCTCCGCTCGATAGTGTCGCGGTGGGTGTGCCAATGCCCGTGCACGACACACTGACACCGGCCGATAGCATTCGCGCACTCGTCGCCGCACGGGCCACGCTCAAAGCCGACACGAAAGGCTTACCCGATGCAACGCCGGTAGCACCCACGAAGGTCGAGGCGATTGCCGAACCACATGCGACTGTGAAACCGCTGGCGAAAGTCGAAGCACTGCAGGCGTCGCTACCCGAGCAGCGACTGGCAAAAATTTTCGGTGCCATGCAAGCGAAAGAAGCATCGAAGGTGCTGGAGCAAATGACCGACAGCGACGTGCGCACCATTTTGAGCATGATGAGCGATCGGCAGGCGGCCGCAATTTTGGCGTCATTCTCGGCGCAACGCGCGGCCATTATCTCGAAAGGTACGGTGCGTGCGCCAGAGGCAAAGCCTGAGAGTAAGCCGGAAGGAAAGCCTGAAGGAAAACCAGAATTAAAGCCAGCGGTGAAACCATGACGATCCCGAACCTGCTCCTCGCTCCGTCTGCTCCCGTGCGTCGCGTGGATACTGATGACGCGACCAACGATGCGGTGGCGGTGGGGGCTACCACACCAGAATTTGCGGCACTGCTCGCGCGGCTCGCGAACATAGGCAATGAGTTGCCTGTCCCTGCGGTCAAGGCGTCGCCAGAAAACGGTGTGTCACTCTTGGATCTTGTGCTCGACGCACCCACCGTGTCGACAGGCGACAATGCCACGTCCGCACAAACCACAACAGATGCATTGCGCTACAGTATTCTCACGCACGGCCGTGTGACGACATCACGCGCGATGGGCGTTGCGAAAAACATAATGGCCGATCGCGCCGTGGTTGGTGAAATTCGCCCCGCTGGTCGCGACGTAAATGGGACGCGCGCCGCGAGTACTGCCGAACAAACGCTGGCGCGTATCGCTGGCAAGCGTGGCACCAGCGTTGAGCAGCTAATGGCGATGGGTGATGTGCAGGGCGCTGATGCACGCACGGCACTTGACGCGCTGCTCGCGCACGCTGGAACACCACAGGCTGCCTTGTTGGCCGCGGGTGCACTGTCGGTTACACCGTCAAGCGATGTAACAACACCCGTGCGCGACGCCGACGCATTAGCGCCGGAGTTTCGATCGCGTCTTGAACGCGTGATCGCACGGATGAAGTCAGAGTATGGCCAGGACGTGCACGTGGTCGAAACGCTGCGTTCGCAAGACCGCCAAGATTTCTTGTTCGCGCAGGGTCGGACACGCGCAGGTGAGGTCGTCACGTGGACGCGCGATTCAGCGCACACGCGCGGTGAGGCGGCAGATGTGACGGTTGATGGCGCGTGGACGAATGCTGAGGGATTTGCACGTTTGCAGCGCATCGCACGAGAGGAAGGTTTGCGCACCCTTGGATTGCGCGACCCAGGGCATCTGGAATTACCACGAGAAGGACAGAGTCTTGATGCCGCGTCAACAACGGCAGCGGCGATTGATCGTCGTAATGCCACGACGACGACATTTGCCGGGACCGCGCGCGTTGCGAGTGCCGCGGGCGTGGCAAATGTTGCTTCGGTTGCACGCGTCGCATTAACAAATGTCACTCCGGATGTGTCGACGTCGCGGCAAACCACTCCCCTCGTCGCGTACGCGGCGGCGGGCGCTGATACAAATACCAACAGCGATGCACGCACAAACGGTGGCCGCACAAGCGACGATCGGACTACAACTACGGATCGCGGCGGTGTGCACGGGCGTAACAGTGGGAATGCGCCCGATGCGACGGCGTTTACCACCGCAACGCCAATGCCTTCGCTGACGACACACGACACGCATTCAATTGTACGAAACACGTCACCTGCTGGCGCTGCATCCGCAGACCGCGTTTCTGATTTGCAGCAGCGACGGGACGAGACACCAACCGCCGCACTCTCTCGCATGACACTTGAAGTGGATGGCGCTGACGGCACGAAGCAGCGTATCACGGTCGACTTACGTGGCAACGTCGTCGACACGCATATCTCGACAGACAGCGCTTCGGCCGATCACCTCCGTCTGCGCACGGCGGAATTGCAGGACGCGTTAAGCACACACGGCTTGGAGAGCGAGAGTGTACGAATCACGTCAAACACACGTAGTGACGGTAGCGATAATACGACGCGCCTTGCTGGCGAACGCGCTGGTGTGCGACTCGCAGGTGTTCCGGCATCGTTGTCGAACAATGACGCAACACCGCAACAGCAGCGGGAGCGTTCACCCAATGCTCGTGAATGGGACAAGCAAGACGACGCGCGACGTACGCGCGACGAACAACAACAACGCGCGGACCAGCGTGGTCGGCGTAGCACCTTCAACGAGGATGCGTCATGATCACGTCGATACGACCCAACAGCAGCGTTGCGGATACGCCGATCACCAAAGCCGCCGACCCAGCAGTCGGCCCGGCCGCACCGTCGGCACCACGAACACTTCCTACAAATCCACTGTCGTTGGGTAAGAGTGATTTTCTCAAGCTGCTCGTCGCGCAGCTTAAACATCAGGATCCAATGAACCCAATGGACGGGAAGGACATGGCCGCGCAGCTTGCGCAGTTCTCGTCTGTCGAACAATTGCAGGAATTAAATACGAAATTTGACGCGCAGGGAAAGGCCGAAGTAGCGATCGCTGAGAGTATCGCAGCGCTCACAGCGGACCAGAAAACCGCGAACGAAAATCTTGTGTCGCTGATCGAAGGACAGGCGGCAATGGCCACGGTTGGCAAGACGGGCGTGACCGAGGGCAATCAATTGTTCATTGACCGTTCACTCAGTGGAACGGTGCTCATTGATGCCGGCGCAAATCATGGCGCGGGCATTGTTACGGCCACGGGGGCCAACGGCGAGACATCAACGGCGGCGTTGTCAAATGTGGTTGCGGGTCAGCAGGCATTCGACACGAAGGACCTCATATTTGTCCCGCCGCTGAAGGCCGGGAAGTACACGTACGGTGCAAGCGTCGCAACGGATGGCGGCACGTTTCAAAGTGTGAAGACCTACACAACCGGACGGATTACCGGTATGCGGTACGAAAAGGGCAATCCCATCCTCATCATTGGCGATTCTCTCAGCCTTCCGATGAGCAAGCTGACGCAGATTCGCAGCTAGTCGCGACCTTCCCACACAGAGGACCACACCCGAATGCTTCGCTCTCTCTATGCCGGCGTGTCCGGCCTGCGCAACAACCAAGTGCGCATGGATGTCATCGGTAATAACATCGCGAACGTGAACACCGTCGCGTTTAAAGCCGGCCGCGTTACGTTCAAAGAAGGGTTTGCACAATTGCTCCAAGGGGCAAGCCGTCCGCCTGGAGACCAAGGTGGTATCAACCCCATTCAGATCGGACTGGGTATGCAGATTGGATCGATCGATCAGATCTTCAATCAAGGCAATCTCGAAACAACTGGTCTCAACACGGACGTCGCCATTCAAGGCGATTCGTTCTTTGTGGTGCGCAAAGGCAACCAGAGCTTTTATACGCGCTCAGGTAATTTTCAAGTCGACGCGCTCGGCAACATGGTGTCGCCAACGAATGGGTTCGTTGTGCAGGGCCGCACGTACGAAAATGGTGTGCTCTTGGATGGTATCAAAGATATTCAGTTGCCGTTTGGTCAAAAGGTATCGGCCAAACCGACAACCGAAACGACCATCGCAGGCAATTTGAATGCGTCGGCGCCGATCTTTCAAGGCACATTTGCCAATCAACTCACGCGTGATCTGCCGATTAATCAAGGCTCATGGAGTGAGACGCAGATTGCCGTGTTCGATTCGCAAGGCTCCAAGCACGACATCAAAATTCAGATGTGGAAGACGTCGCCCAACACGTGGGATTGGCGCATCGATCCGATCGCCAGCGCATTGACGCAAAACTTCCAAACGAGTGGTGCGACCCCGCCAGCGGATATCGCGTTACCAACGCCACCGGCAGGCTATCAGATCGCTCCCGCGGATGTGCGCGTGACCAGTTCGACCGGCACCGCGTACTCAACACCGGCCGATTGGTCGTTCAACGCCGGCCCGCCACCCGCCGTGCAGTTCACGTCAAACATGCCGTCGAATTCCGAGATAAAAATCTCGTACTTCATGTCGCCAACGACGCCTCCCGCAAGCACGAACGGTGGCACGTTTACGTTCGATCAAGCCGGTGTGATGTCCACCAACATCACGGCTGCGCTCGACTTCGCCGTACCCGGGGCCAATGCAGTAAAGATCAACCTGAAGCTCAACGGCGGCGTGAATGGCCTCACGCAGTTTGCATCCACCGCGTCAACCGCGGTGTTGCGTGATCAAAACGGCTATACGTCAGGGTCGTTGCAGAACTTTTCAATTGATCGCTTCGGACTCATTACCGGATTCTTCACGAACGGCACAACGTCGCCGCTCGCCAAGATTGTGCTGTCGGATTTTAATAATCCGAGTGGTTTGCTGCGCATCGGCGACAACATGTACCAGGAGTCGGCCAACTCTGGCGGCGCGGTGCTTGGTTTCGCGCTTGAAGGTTCACAATCGCAGCTCACCAGCGGTGCGTTGGAAATGTCAAACGTCGACCTCGCTCAGGAGTTCACGAACATGATCGTGGCCCAGCGTGCGTTCCAAGCCAACGGCAAGGTGGTCTCAACATCGGACGAGATGCTCCAAGAGTTGATGACGATCAAGCGGTAATCGGCGCGTAGTCGCTGCCGCTGGCCGGCCGCGGCGCAAAGACGAAGGGTGGGGGACCACTTCCCTCACCCTTCGTCTTCGTCGCTTTCGTACCGGACGTTGCGGCATATTCTGCCGACGTGTCGCTTTTTGCCTAGCTGCTTGCCGCCCGATTGTCGTCTACTGCATAAGCAGTAATTGTAGAAAATAGCTAGTAAAGCTCTACTGTGTAATGAGATACGTAATATTGCTTAATTGAAGTATATGTCTGGCGTGCGCTGGCCCCGGTCCTGCTTTGTATAGCAGCGTCGATCTCCCCCCACGTCCCATCAGACCATGGCCGCACACGAACCCACACCAGCAATAGACGAAGGCGCCGCGCCGCCAGCCGGGCTTAAAGGCAAGCTGCCCCTGATCGCGCTTGTCGCCGTCGGGTTAGCCGTTGGTGGCGGCACCGGCGCATCGTTTATCGGTCCGATCGTTGCCAAAAAGATGGGTCGTTCGGCGCCGGCATACTCCGAATCAGGTACCGCGGACTCGGCGGCAGGACATGCCGCCAATGGTGAAAAGGGTGGCGGAAAATCCGGAGAAAAGGCGGGCGGCAAAGAAGGCGAGAAGGCGGGAGAAAAGGGGAAGGATTCCTCCGCCCCCTCCATTCACTTGCTCGAAAATCTCGTGCTGAATCCTGCCTCCAGCGGCGGTGGTCGATTCCTGCTGTTCACAGTCGCCATTGAAACGGGAACGCCCACCGCATCCACCGATTTTAAAGACCGCGACGCCGAACTCCGCGACATTATCCTCACCGCACTCGGCACAAAAACGGTCGACCAGCTCGTGGACATGACCGCACGTGAAGCGATTAAAACAGAAATTCAAGCCGTGATTTGTGCGCGCTTCGGCAAGGGCGCGGTGAAGCGGTTGTACTTCCCGCAGTTTGTGGTGCAGTAAGCGCTCATGAGCTCTGAAACGCTCAGTCAAAACGATATTGACCGCCTGCTTGGCGGCGGTGGTGGAGTGCGACTTACACCGCACAGCGCCGCTGCGCTTGATGTGCAAGTGTACGATTGGCGTCGTCCGCATCGCGTGTCGAAAGAGCGCCTGCGCACGTTAGAGGCGATGTATGAACGTCTCGTAAAAAATCTTGAAAACTGGCTCGTATCGCGCGTTCGTGGTCAAATCGAAATCCGTTTGCAAAGCGTTGAGCAATTTTCGTTTGGCGAATTCACGTTGTCGCTCCCAACGCCGTGCTCCTCGTTTATTTTCGACATTGAAGGGACGGGTCAGAAGGGCGTCATTGATGTTGGTCCAGAGTTTTCGAATTTCTTAATCGACCGTCTATTTGGCGGCGCTGGCTTGGGGTCGACACTCACGCGATCGCTCACGCCGATCGAACGCATGGCCGTGCGCTCAGTAGCGGATCGCACCGTGTCGCTCCTGCAAGAGATCTGGCAGGATCACGTGCCGATGGACATCAACATCAGCGCGTTTGAATCGTCGCCGGAAATTCTGCAGGTGGTGAATCGCGAAGATCCGGTGCTCGTCGCCAACCTAGAGATCACGGCCGGTGGTGCGACCAGCTTGTTGTTGCTCTGCCTGCCCTTCTCCGTGCTTGACAAGTTTTTCACGTCAAGCGGACAACAACGATTGGCGCAGCTGATCACGAACGAGCAGGAACGCGAGATCACGCGGCAACGCAGTGAAGCCTCGCTTCGTGCAACCAAAGTACCGCTGACGGCGCGCCTGCCGGAGTTTCAACTATCGATGCGCGACATTGCGCGATTGGAAGTTGGCAGTGTGGTGCCCACCGGTATTCCGCGTGATGCGCGCGTGATTGTGCGCGCTGGAAGCCAAGAACGTTTTATCGGCCATCCCGGCCGTGTGGCCGGCAATCTTGCCATCCGCATTCTCGACGCGGTGCCGAGTGCATCGTCAGCCCCCGAAACACGGATTAACAAATTATGAACCCCGCAGAAATCGACGCGCTGGTAGCGAGCGTGCAAGCGGCGAAGGCGGCTGGCCAGCCCGTGTCGTCGCTCGCGAACGAATCGGGTGACCACGCGCTGACGGCGCGTCCACCACAATTTGCCGAATTTGAGCAGACGCTCGCGGGAACGTCGGAGGTGCCGATTGGTATGCTGCTCGACCTCACGTTGCCGGTGTCGATCGAACTCGGTCGCACGAGTATGAGCGTGCAGGATATTTTGCGACTTGGCCGCGGCTCGGTGATGCAATTAGACCGATTGGCTGGTGAGCCGATCGACATTTACGTTGGCGATCGTCGCTTTGCGGAAGGCGAAGTGGTGGTGTTGGGTGAGCATTTTGGTGTGCGCATTACGCGCATCTTGGCGAGTGCCACGGCGATGGCGGCGGCGAACGCAGCGTGATGCGTATGCTGAAGTGCAACGACACCGTTCCGCCAACAACCTGACGCATGCTTCTCTCGGCGTTGGGCGTGATTGGTGCACTTGCGTTTGTCTTGGGGCTTGGCGCCGTGAGTTTATGGTTGCTCAAGCGCTACAGTCCAAACGTGTTGAGTGCGCGCACGCGCGTGCCGGTGGAAGTGGTGCAACGCATTGCAATTGGTCCGAAGATGGGGCTCGCGGTGGTGCGGGTTGGCGAGAAGGTGATTGCGGTGTCAACGGGCGAGGGAGGCATTCGCACGCTATTTGAGTTGGATGAGGTTGATCGGCAGCGCGTGTTGAGCACAAGCACCATTGTGACCCCGTTGGCGTCGAGTGCTGAGGCAACGAGTGCGTTGGCCAAGTTTCTGCCGGGTGCGTTTGGTCGTGTGCTGTCGCGTTCGCTCGAGCGCCAGGCGGGATTACTCGTGACGCAGCAACCGCAACAACCGCCCGTCGCGAATTACGCGGTTACCGCGAATGTCGCTCGAAGTGATCGCGAGTTTCGTGCGATGCTTGGTGGCGCGATGAGTGGTGCGACCAAGCTCGCGGTGTTTGTTGGAGCGATCGTGGTGATGCAGGCGACGGCGGGTGTGCTGCGTGCGCAGGCTGCGCCGCCGGTGGTATCGCCCGTCGTGCCAATCGCGGTGTCGCCCGTCGTGCCAATCGTGGCGCCAACATCACCGCAAGTATTCATACCACCAACAACACGTGGGAGCGCGCGGCTTTCGAAAACGCCGACACCGGTCAAGACTGGTAACGGTGCATCCGTGACGCCTGGTGGTGCCGCGTCGAAGCGTGCGATGTCGGCGATGCAACTTGATTCGTCAAAGAGTGCAGCGGCAGACGGGAAGGCAGGCGTTGCATCGCTGGCGCCCGTGGCTGGCGAAGATGCGTTTATGAAATTGATGCCGCAGATGGATGTGAAGATGGGCGACACGAAAGACGGCGGACTGCATTTGAACGGCACCGTGGGCATCGTGGTGATGATGGGGCTGCTCACGCTGCTGCCAACATTGCTGTTGATGATGACCGGATTTACGCGCATTTTGATTGTGCTGCATTTCTTGAAGCAGGCGATGGGCACGCAGAGTGCGCCGCCGGCGCAGTTACTGTCGGCGCTGGCGTTATTGCTCACGGGGTTCGTGATGGCGCCAACTTTAAGTGAAATGAACAAGAGCGCCATCACACCGTGGCTTGATGGGAAGATTACCCAGGTGGAGATGATGAAAACCGGTGTGAAGCCGATGCGTGAATTCATGCTGCGTCAAACCAAGCAGTCGGATATTCGCGCGTTTGTTGAGATGAGTCGGCTACCGCGTCCGGAAACGGTAGATGATGTGCCGTTGCACGTGTTGATGTCGGCGTTTGTCGCGAGTGAATTGCGAACGGCGTTTCAAATTGGCTTTGTGATTTATTTGCCCTTCATCATCATTGATGCTGTGGTGGCGTCGGTGCTCATGAGCATGGGTATGATGATGCTACCGCCGGCCATGATTTCGCTGCCGTTTAAACTGCTGCTGTTTGTGCTGGTGGATGGGTGGAGTTTAACCATTCAGGCATTGGTGCAGAGTTTTAAGTAGCATCGAGGTTAGGCAACAGCTTTTACCATTACGCTGATCAGCACCCATCTGCCATCGCGCAGCTCAAGTCGAAGTTCGCGTACGGAACCGCCGATCCCTGCATCATCTCGTCCGAGCTCCGATCGGTGATAGAGTCCAGTCTCGATTGAAATGACTTTTCCTCGAACGAGCCAAGTCGGACTGAAGAAGCGCAGCGCGGTAACGGCAGCCGGGAGCGTACAACGCTCTCGGCCATTTCCCATCTTGCACGACTCCGTGTTCTTCCACGACTTGAGCTGCACCGTCCGGCCGGCGACGACGGCTTTTGATTGCTTTACGCGATCAATCGCGAGCCCGAGCGGAGCCACCAGTCTATCAAATGCCTCTGCGTCTACCACAACGGCGTGATCCGCCGGAATAAGCGGACTGCCTTTATCATCCTTCAAATTGAGCATTGCTGAAATGGCATTTCGGAAAAGTCGATCACCCGACAATGCGTTTTGTGCATCCGCTACCGAAATCGCCATCATAAAGGCGAGGCAAGCGATCGTAAACAAAAACCCACCAACAGCGCGTTGGTGAACTTTTGCATCAGCCAACCCTAGAACATCAGCAGCAATTCTTGTGTGCACGCAGCTACAGTAACGGTTTACGCCGCACGAGCCGCCATAACAACGTGCCGATGCCGATCGCAATAATGAAAGTGCCCGCCTTTAGCAGCGGCGGTTGCCATGAGCTGCGAGGAATTACCAACGCGATCATGACCAGCGCTATCGAAAGCGGCATCAAGCTCAAGTACGCCAAGGTGGCTGGTGAACTTCCAGTTCGTGCAGACAAGCGTAGCCGTTTCAATCCCAAGATGAGCAATACACCAAAAGCTGAAAGTTCAAGAAGTCGCGCAAAGTCGGTTGAATTGCTTACGTCGACTGTTCGGAGGAGCAGTATGACAACGACGATGACAAGAAGGTGCGGCAGAAGGAGAAGAAAGCTCTGTGCTACACCACTTTGCGACTGGAAAGGACCGACGTTGTTTTCATCTGTCATTCACTGCCTCGTGTGAAATGGATACCTTGAAATAGCAGCGCCAATCATGAATACGCAATGAGTTTTGTACGGCAAAGAACCGCTCACGTCGCATACAAATGGCACTCCGTGTACTCGCCTAGGTGAGTTACTTTGCAAGTGAGATCATCGATGACAACCCATTGCTTTCTCCCAATGCGCATCGTGCTGTTCGCCGTCATTATGAGCTTTTCCGGTCTTTCGCCGGCGGCCGCTCAACCTCCCCTAAGAGGAGTTTCAGCGGCAGATATGCCCGCCCTTGCTGACGAGGCATTGCGCGGACTTCAGGTCCGTGTGCGTTTACTCTCAGGGTTGGAATCGCGCAGAGTTTCAGTAATCGTCGACACCGCGTTCATCACCACAAAGCAACGTGGAGACGCGCAAGCTCTGCTGCAGCGAGTTGTCGCTGCAAAGGCTGACGCAGGGGATCCCATCGTCTATCGCCTAGGACTGAAATCCTTTGAGATGCTGTCCGACAGTGTATCGAAAGCAATCGCCACGATTGCAACGAGGCCGACTGGGGGTTGCGACACCAAGTCGTTTGCGGTGTTTATGGTGCGACGTGACGGTCGGTGGCAAACCAATTTGGTCGTCGAAGTTGTAGAACCGGCCTGCAAGCGCGCTTCGTAGTCCGCTCACTTCGCCTTAAGCGTTTTAATGGTGGCGATATTATACGCATACGATAGGCCACTCGGCAACGCGTGGCCTATCGATACATCAGTACAAATCATCGAGCGTAAGCAACACCGTGTGACGATGCGTTGTTCGCACCGCATCGGCAAAGTCTGATGTAAATCCACCCGCGGCAACCCACAGTATCGGCGCATTGGGATCCAATGCCCCATGCGCCCATCCGTGTCCCGCGTGCGCCAAGCGTTCGAGACTCGCGATGTGCTGATGTTGCCACGATGCGGCAAGAGGTTCCGCATTCCACTTGATGCCGCCGGTCATCATGCGACCGTCGGCGAGTCGGCTTACCACGTTTATTTCAAGGGATGCACCGTTGCGATCCTTCCCTTCCCAACGCCCCCACTGTTGCTCCATGGGTAGATCACGCAACGGTTGCAAACGTCGATAGGCCCG
>JANYFO010000193.1 GCA_025362635.1 Gemmatimonadaceae bacterium
ATTCGTGATGGCGGCGAAGCAACCATGACGGATGAACAGCTCACCGCCGCTTGCGGCGAGGCAAAAGCCGTCGGACTCCGCACGTTGGTACACGCGCATTCTGCCGAGTCCGTGCAGCGCGCGGCGCGCGCGGGGTGTACGCAGGTAGAACATGGCGTGTTTGCCGATAATACGACGCGCGCACTGTTGGTTTCGCGCGGTACGTATTTCGATCCACAATGCGGCCTTGTGTTCCACAATTACCTCGACAATAAGCCGTGGTTCGACGGCATTGGGAATTACAATGCCGTTGGGTTTGCGTCGATGGAGAAGGCGCTGCCGCTTGCCGAGTCTGGGATTGGACTGGCCAGTCACACGACGAACTTGAAGTTGGTGTTCGGCACCGATGCCGTGGCGGGTGCGCATGGTCGCAACGCGGAAGAACTCGTGTGTCGCGTACGAAAGGGCGGACAGTCCGCGATGGACGCGATCGTCAGCGCGACGTCGCGCGCGGCAGAATCGATGGCATTAGGTAACGAGATCGGGCGCATCGCCGTTGGATTCGCCGCGGATATCATCGCGACGAACGGCGATCCGTCGGCGGAAATTGAGGCATCGCAGCGTGTCTCGTTTGTGATGCGCTCCGGGATCGTTTATCGCAACGATGCCGCGGCTCAAGCGCCGACGCGACAGACGCGTAAATGAGCGAAACGTCGCGTCGCACATTTCTGAAGACCGCCACGGCGCTAGCGGCAGGGTCGGCGACGGCGGGCTTGATAGCAACAACCGTGGGTGCCTGTGCTCCAACGAATAACGGCGATACAGTGGCTGCACGCACGGCGTCTGCGCGGGTCACTGGTTTCAATCGCGCGCAGCTTGATGCATTAGGCGAGGTGATGTTACCCGCGTCACTCGGGGTAAGCGTACGCGCAGCGGCGGTTACGGCCTTCGTCACGTGGATCGACGCATACGAACCGGTCGCTGAGGAGATGCACGGATACGGGTATGCGGACGTTCGATACTTACCGCCGGATCCGGCACCGGCGTGGCGCGCGCAACTGGACGGACTCGATGTCCTCGCTCGAAATTTTCGCGGAAAGGCGTTCGTTGCCTTGGACGTGAAGTCGCGGGAACGCATCGTAACGAACGCACTGCGTACGTCGCGCAGTGATCAATTGCCATCGCCGCTGGTCGCGTCGCACGTTGCGTTGGCGCTACTCGCACACTGGGCATCAAGCCCGGCCGCCTGGAACCTCGCGCTCGGCGTTGACGTAACGCCAAACAGTTGTCGCCTGCTGAACGATGCGTTGCGGAAGCCGCTTCCCATGGCGGGAACGGCCGGAGCAAAGAGCGCATGAAAACGATCGACACGGATATTCTCATCGTTGGAAGCGGTATCACCGCCGCGCTAATGGCGGCGCACATTGCTGAGCATACGACGCGACACATTACGGTCGTCGAAGCGGGACGACCGACAACGCCGTTGGCCGACCGAACAAATGCGCGTCAACGCTTTCTGGACTATGGCGAGAGTCCGTGGAAGCGAGATCATCTCGACGATCAGAATGTGTTTGGAACGACCTGGGGTTTTTCGCCGAGTATGACGGTGGGTGGACTGGCCATGCATTGGGGTGGTGTGTCGCCGCGGTATTCGCCAGAAGATTTCCAACTGCAATCGCTGTTTGGTGTTGGACACGACTGGCCGTTCACCTACAACGATCTCGATCCGTTTTATCAGGAGGCGGAAGAGCGGATGGGCGTGGCTGGAGAACAGGGTCCCGTCGCGCTTGATCCGCGCGGAAAGCCGTACCCGCTTCCGCCGCTGCCCATCAATTACAACCTGCAGCAGCTACAAGCGTTCGCGACGAAAGCCGGTATTGCGACGTGGAGTACTCCGTCGGCCAAGAATTCTGTTGCTCGTGATGGCCGTGCACAGTGTCAACGATGCGACACGTGCTATCCCGTGTGTCCGACTGGCGCGAAATATTCGCCGGACTTTACGTGGGATGCGTTGACGAAGGCCAACAAGGTGACGCTGCAGACGGAAACACTTGTGCGGCGATTGATCGCCGATCCGAAAACCGGACGTATCGTGCGCGCTACTGGCAACCGGACGGACGTCGGTGGCGAGGAGGTCACGATTATGGCCAAGACGTTTGTGCTGGCGGCAGGCTTTGTGTGGTCACCACATTTGCTGTTGTTGTCGCGCGATAGTGCGCATCCCAACGGGCTTGCGAACCGAAGCGGATTGGTGGGCGGCTATCTCGCTGGACATCGCAACGTAAACGCGTATCTCCGGTTGCCGATGGAATTGTATCCAGGCATCAATGCACAGCACTCGCTTGTTTCCAAACAGTTCATGCGCGTGCCCCGATCGGCGCGTTACCTGCGGCACGATTTGCGCCTCTGGGAATCGAGTGTCGGTCGTGAACCACGGTTGCACGCTGATGATGGATCGCCACTTTTTGGCGATGCACTATTGACCGACTGGCAATCGCGCGCAAAGGGCGCAACCGCACGCGTTCGTGCGTACTACGACGTCGTTCCTGATCGCGAGAGCAAGCTTGTGCTTGATGCGGCGCACAGCAATCGGTTCGGTGATCCGATGCCGAATGTCACGTTCAAGGATGCTCCCGAAAGCGCCGCGTTGAAGGCGTGGCAGGAGGAGCAGCTGCGGGAGAAATTCCGCACGATTGCGAAGGCGGGCGGTGGGGAAATCCTGCGCATGGAAAACAGCAATAACGATCTTGGACAAGAGCATCCGACGGGGGGTTGCCGAATGGGCGATGATCCGATGACAAGCGTGGTGAACGGTTGGGGCCGTGCACACGATCACGAGAATTTGTGGGTCGCCGGCGCTCCGACGCAGGTCAGTGCCTCGTGTTGCAACGGGACGTTGACGTTTGTCGCCGTCGGCCTGCGTACCGCGTCAGCGATCGTTCAAGAAGCAGCAACGGCGTAACCCGAGGTATGGCGTCACTGTGACCGAAACAGCTAAGCGTTTAGCGATTGTCCCGTGTAGCGCTTGCGGTACACTCAATCGTGTTGACCTTGCACGAACCGATGCCGCGCCTAGGTGCGGGTCGTGCAAATTACCAATCGCGCTTGATATCCCGCTTGTGCTCACGGACTCGACGTTCGAGAAGGTCGTTACAAACAGCGCCGTGCCAATCATCGTCGATTTTTATGCCGATTGGTGCGGCCCGTGCAAGGCCATGGCGCCGGTGTTCGCCGACCTTGCGCGACGTCAGCGCGGCAAAGCGCTCGTGGCGAAGGTCGATACCGATCGCAATCCGGTGACCGCCCAACGCTTCAGTATTCGAAATATTCCAACACTCACCGTGTTACGAAATGGCAAGGAAGTCGCGCGGCAAGTGGGCGCGATACCAATAGCCACGCTCGAACAATTGCTTGAAACTTGATAATCACGATCGCTCGTTGTTTTAGCACGCACGTATACGAAGCCCTCAACCCCATCTTGTGATGATGTATCGCTTCATCGCCCTGACTGCGTTGTTGCTCGCTCGCCCACTCGCCTCGCACGCTCAACAACGTGTCTTGACAGCCGATGACTACGCGCGCGCCGAAGGGTTTTTACCGGTCAACACGAACCGATTGGTGTTTCGTACGGGCGTGCAGCCGACGTGGCTCAGCGGCGATCGGTTTTGGTATCGAGTCCGATTGCCGAACGGTACAGCGCCGATGATGCTCGTCGACCCTATTAAAGGGACGAAGATCAATTGTGAGACGGACGCTGCCGCATGCGCGGCGGTGAATCCGCCAAGCCTCAATGCACTGCGTACGTCTCCCGGTGTTACACGCGCGCCGCAATCCATGTCGCCCGATGGGAAAAAGGGGGCATACATTCGCGGCGATAATTTGTGGATCCACGATGTCGCGTCCAATACCGACGTCAAAGTTACCGACGACGGCGTCACGGATTTTGGGTACGCGACCGATAATGCAGGGTGGATCCATTCGGATCGCGCCATTGTGCTTTGGTCACCGGACTCCAAAAAAATTGCCACCTTTCAGCAGGACCAGCGCAATGTTGGCGAGATGTATCTCGTGAACACGACCGCGGGACATCCGGAGATGCTTCGATGGAAGTATCCGCTCCCGGGAGACAGCATCGTCAGTATGATTCATCGCGTCGTGATTGATCTTTCCGGTGCACAAGCGTCCGTCATTCGGCTAAAGATGCAGGCCGATCAACATCGCTCGACGGTGTGCGACCACATCAGCTGTGTTGATGGTGAATTTGCGGACGTGCAATGGTATCCCGATGGTTCAAAGTTGGCATTTGTGTCGTCGTCTCGCGATCACAAGGTGGCGACATTGCGTATCGCTGACGCGACAACCGGTGACGTGCGTGACGTGCTGCGCGAAGTGGTGAACACGCAATTTGAATCGGGCGAGAACGTGCCGAACTGGCGTCTCCTGCCCGCGTCCAATGAAGTGTTGTGGTTTTCGGAGCGCGATGATTGGGGGCAATTGTATTTGTACGACCTGACGACTGGCGCGCTGAAGAAGCAGGTCACCACCGGCGTTGGAAACGTGGTTTCCATTGCGCGCATCGATGAGAAAACTCGACGCGTTTGGTTTATGGGCGCGGGAAAAACACCGGCGCGTGACCCCTACTACAAGTCGCTTTATCGCGTGGGCCTCGACGGTTCCGCGCTCACGCTGCTCACCCCAACTGATGGCGACCACGCAGTGGAGTTGTCGCCCACCGGCACGTATTTCGTTGACACGTGGTCACAACCGGATGTGCCACCAACCTCGGTGCTGCGCGACGCGCTGACGGGTAAGCAAATCGTCGCACTCGAGGTGGCGGACATCACGAAGCTCGTTGCGGCTGGCTGGAAGCCACCAATGCGCATCACGGTGAAAGCACGGGATGGGACAACGGATCTGTACGGGCTGTTGTATACGCCCACCACACTCGATTCAACGAAATCATATCCCATCATCAACTACATCTATCCGGGGCCGCAGGTTGGCAGCG
>JANYFO010000442.1 GCA_025362635.1 Gemmatimonadaceae bacterium
AACCAGAAGCAGCCCCGACAATACCACTTCGCTTTGGCGTGTTTTATCCGCAAGGCTCCGTTGTTCTCGCGTTTCCTGACGCTGCGACCGCTGAACGAGTGCGCGTGAGTTTACTTGAGGGCGGTTACGACGAGACGGAGGTCCAGTTGTTTACGGGAGCGTTCGTCGAGGAAGCATCTGGCGCGAACACCGAAAACGCCTCGGCACTCGCGAAGCTGGTTGGCGCAGAACTTGACGCGGTCGCACGACACCGCGAACTAGCAAAGGAAGGCAATGCCTTCTTAGTCGTACCAGCACCATCTGATACAGAGACCACACGAGTGCTGCGCGTAGCGCATCGGCAGACCGTAACGTTAGCGCAAAAATATGATCGGTTTACGATCTCGGAATTGCTGTAGTCACGGACGCGCAATTGCGTCTCGCCACGGTGCGAAGTCGTCATACAAGCGACGCACAAACGAATCGCCAAGTTGAATGCGCGTGATGGCACCGTTGCGGGTCGTATCATGGACGAGCAATTCAATCTTTGGCAATGACCCATCGTCACGCGGTAAAAATGTCGTTGGTGAAATGATTGCCACAAACGCGTTCGGCACTGGCTTGCCAGCGGTCGCATGCGCTGTGGCGTTCACCAACGCCGGGATGTGCGACGATGCATCGAGCGCGATGATCGCACCATCTCGCAAGAGTTCGACCGTTGCAACATCACCGCGTTTGATATCAAACATTTTTTCAGGTGCATACGACGGCCACGGCACTTTGTCTGGCGTAACTTCCAGCACGTATACTGCTCGTCGTGACGTCACAAGCGAGCTCCACGCGCTCCACTGTTCGATTGGGTCCACCATATCGTAGGTACCACCAGCGGGCCGCTGGTGGGCGTCTTTCCACGCACGCGCTTGTGCCGCGCGCCACGCAAAAATCGGGGTGGGCATAATGATCACGCGCACGTCACCATTTCGTGCCATGCGCGCTTTCGCATCAACCCCGCGCTCAAGTATCGCGAGCACTGCTGCTTCTGGATAGCGAGCGCGCACGTTGTTCACACGCAGTGTGCTTTCAGCCGCCATTCGTGTCCGCCGCGCAACCTCACGCTTCAACGAATCCTTCTGCGCGCGCTTTGCGCTGTCAGCAACGGCCTTTGCCGTCAACGCTTTCACCGAATCTGCGCCTTGCGCGGCTGACACCACCGTCGATGTCGAGACGTTGGATGGTACAACCGCGATACGCATCGTTGTGTCGGTGATGGCGCTAGGCAGCAAAGCGGCACTGTCTAGCGGCGGCGATACGCGTAATCCACGCGCTACGGCAAACCACAGCGCGGCCGCAATCGCAAGGGCGCCGAGCACCACCTGTGGCCAACGCCTACGCGCGAGCGAAAGCGGCAACGGTCGAACATCAGTGACCACAGACACCACGGTATCCGACGCGAGCGCGGGAGTCGTCACGCTCGGTATTGCCGTGCGCGACACAACCGCACGTGGCACTGGTGGCGTTGTAAGAGCGCTGAGCAGGCCGCCGGTGATGCGCTGTGAATCGCTCGCGCTATGCGGTGTGCGCGCCGCGACATTCGCCACGCGCGTGTCGAGGGCGCGACGATAGAGCTCCGCCGTTTGCGTTGGCGTCATTGCACTGATCGCACCAGAAAATGCGTGCACAAAATCAGACACCGTGTCAAAACGCTCGTGCGGCTCCGGCGATAATGCACGGTCAAAAATTTGCTGGAGCGTTCCGTTCCAGTCCACATCACGCTTGGCGTCCTGTAACGTGCGCGGTCGACTCGTGAGCCGCGCAATCAGCGAATCCTTTGACGATTCTGACGGAAACGCCTGCTTACCGGTGAGCGCAAAAAACGCCACCAAGGCTAACGCATATTGATCGCTACGCGCATCGAGGGTGTCACCCGCTAACTGCTCTGGCGACATATACTCAGGCGTGCCAATCGCGAAGCCCGTACGCGTCACCCGCTGATCACTTCCATCCATCGACCGCGCGATGCCAAAATCCACCAACTTCACCATGTAGGTACCATCGCTGCGCCGACCGAGCATGATATTGTCGGGCTTAATGTCGCGGTGCAGCATCTGCAGATCGTGCGCGGCCTGTAATGCATCCGCCGCTTGGCCGAGAATGTCAGCGGCCACATCCGGATGCAGAACACCATCGCGATCCAGCATCGCGCCCATCGATTGGCCGTCGACATATTCCATCGCGAGATACACCACGCCTTCTGGTGTTTCGCCGAAATCAAAAATGGCCGCAATGTTTGGATGCGACAATTGACTCGCGTGTTCGGCCTCACGCGTGAAGCGCTTGAGCGCATCAATATCGCCCATCAACGAGGGCCGCATAATTTTGATCGCGCTCTTGCGCTTCATTCGCACGTGTTCGGCCAGATACACCTGACCCATGCCGCCTTCGCCAAGGCGCGACACAATCCGATAGCGATCTGCGATTACGGTGCCGATAAGGTCGCCGAGCTGCCCATCGCGGATAAGCCGAGTGCCGTCCGTTGCGCAAAACGCCACGGCGTCATCATAGCCTGCACCGCATTGGGGACAGATTTTCGTCAGAGACACGCGGCGCGCGAAGGGAGGCAGGAAGGACAGAACATCGGCAGGTCGTACGCGTAAAATAGCGAGCGATCTGCCACAAATGACGATACCTCCATCGCCTGTCGTAACGGCGCTAAAACCGCGCGATCAAGCTCACCACAAATCCCGTTGCAGGCGCAGAGTCCCTAATCGTTCCGGCGCCAAAGATCGAAATCGCGCCGATTATGAATTGGTCCGCAAAACTGCGTGACAGCAAAAGTCGGTGAAAATGTACGTGGTTACGTGCCTGTGACACGATACTGACGTGGGCGTCATCTGCGACCGCCATCGCGCATCGATGACCACACTTCGCTCTCGTTCGAATGCGTCTTCGCATCCGCGAACGCTCGGCCTCGCTGCTCGGCTGACGAAGCGCGTCTGTACAACGGTTTTGGAGCGCTCGTTGATATGTAGGAGCCCCGAAATAGTAGAGAAACGTGGTTATCTTTTTCGAGCGCCACGCCCTCACCTTCCTCGGAGCACACATGAACAAGTACCGCCTGGCGATCGCCGCATTTGCTCTGCCAGCCGCGCTCGCCGCGCAACAACCGTCGGCGGCGGCGCAGGCCAATCCGATCACAGCCGCATTTCGGTCGCGCATTTTCGCATCGCACCGCAACATCGCGCAAGCGTTCGATTCTATTCCGGCATCCAAGTTCGACTACAAGCCAACGCCTGCGCAACTCACCGTCGGTTACATCGCGCAACATGTCGCCACGGACAGCTACCTGTTCTGCAACAACTTTGGCGCGATGAAGGCCACGCTGCCGGCTAAAGACACCGCCACGCCCGACTCCGTCAAAGCGAAATGGCCCAAAGACGAATTGGTATCGAAACTCAAAGCGTCGTTTGCGTTCTGCGCCCAGGCGTTTGAACAACTCGAAGATGCGAAGTTGGCCGACCAGATCACGATGACGTTTAACGGCACTTCACGCCCGACGACGCGTATCAACATGGTGCTCGGCCACGCGCTCGATTTGGCGGACCACTATAGCCAGCTGGCGAACTATATGCGCCTCAACAACCTCATCCCGCCGTCGGCATTGCCGAGACCAGCGAGACCCGGCAACTAGGTCTCCGCTGTCTTCGTACAACTGCAAACGCCCGTCGAGCTCACATCGGCAGGCGTTTGACATGCAGCCGTATGTGCAACGCCTTACGAATTGCGATCGACCTCTCGTATTCGCTGCTGCGCCAAGTTCCAATCGACCGTCGGCGCAACGCCCTGATCATCGAGCTCGAGCGATGCCTGCGCCCGCGCAATCACCGACTCGCCCAACTCGCGGGGCAAGGACAATCCGAATGTTATCTCCGCACGGCGACAGAGTCGCTCTTCATGCGCCATGTCGCGATTCAAGCGGCCGCCCAGCACGCGCTGCGTAAATGCGTGCACTCGCGCGTGCACGCCTTCGTGCAGAATACTTGACGCGACAGGTGCCGCTGAAATGTCACGTCGCGCTAAGAACGTGAGTTCGGTGATGATTACGCCTTCGCTGGGGATAAACGCGCCGCGACAGGCGTAGCGCTCCACGCGTATCGCGCGGACATCTCGCTGCAGATGCGCGAAGCGAATGGGTTGGTATTGCGCGATCATCGCCAATGATTCGCCAAGGCGCTCGAGTGCGCTGTCGGTGTCGATGTCGCTGCGAGTGTTCTGCACATCCACATGAATGCCGAACAGTTGTAACGACGGCGACTGCGCGGATCCAAACAGTCGAGAAAGCCAAGAGGTCATTGTTGATATCAGCGATACCTTCGTGTGAATTGCAAGGGCACGCGCGGGTGAGGCTAGCGCTGGGTGACACGAAACGTGGCGCGGCAAATCGGCGATTGTCGCTGCTCATCAGGTGTGGCATTCACTTTGTCATAAGGCACGCGAAATATTTTCGCGTGTCGCACTCGCACTACGTTTTGACGTGGGGACTGCTTTTCAACATGACGGTCAGTGCCAGCGCACAGGTAGACACAGAGATACCGTCACGACCAATATGACTTTTGGAGCCAGTATAACGCGTCCGCGCCGGTAATCCTCGACGTCGCGAAGCCGCAGGTGTTGCGGAATGCGCAGGAGTTTAAGGCGGCGGTTGGAGGGCTTGACCGACTACGCGACGGGAACGTTCATAGGGAAGCTTCGCTGACATGACGGACCTACGCGAGAAGGCCGTGGGGTTCGAAGCGCAGAGGCCCGATGGTCGCGATTCGCGAATTGGGTGGCGGTAGGTGTACTTCTATGCAGCAATTTGTCTAGCCCGAACACACGAAGGAGCCGCGTGCAGCGGCAGGAGTTGGTTGTGCGCGCATCATACAGGCTGTTGCTGAGTACCTGCCTCATTGCCGCGCCGCTACATGCGCAAAGCACCGCGCACACGCACGACGGCATGGCCGGTATGGAGCGCACCTCGACCGTCGTCTCCGCCGCCGCGCAGCGCGAAGTGGATCGCGTTGCCAAAGCTTTGCTGCCGCTTGCCGCCGCCAACGCCGCGCAGTCGGCCGGCTTTCAACCAGTCCTCGGCTGGATTCCCACGATGGGCGTGCATTGGGTCAATCAGGAGCGCATGCTTGGGGGCAACCGTTTTGATATGGTAGCGCCAAGCCAGCTAATGTTCAGCAAGATCGATGGGCGCGACTCGTTAGTGGGTGCCGCGTATTCATACGTCGCACCCGTTGCGGACACGGCGCGTCCCGCAACCTTTGACGGCAATCCATCGTGGCACGAGCATGCGGATCTTGCACCCGCCGGGATGTCGTTAGTGATGCTGCATGTGTGGTTTGTCCCCTCGCCGGATGGTCCGTTTGCGGGCACGAATCCCAATCTCCCGTTCTGGGCACTGGGCTTGTCGGCGCCGGACCCAGAACGTATGCGCGATAGCGCGTTCAACGCGCGTATTCGGCGTGCGGCCCTCGCGTTAGCGGAAATCGTGGGTACTCGCGGCGTTTTTCCCATGCTCGA
Source organism: Gemmatimonadaceae bacterium (assembly GCA_025362635.1). GTDB lineage: Bacteria > Gemmatimonadota > Gemmatimonadetes > Gemmatimonadales > Gemmatimonadaceae > Gemmatimonas. Next base: position 5,545 of record JANYFO010000442.1, read on the forward strand.
TCGACGGCCGGCCATGCACGCGGCGCTCGCCGTGCAGCGGGATTCGGTGCGTGCGTTGGTGCCGGAGTTGCGTGAAGCGATGATGTCGAAGGACACCGCACGATTGGATCGCGTGGTCGAACGCACCGCGGCACAGTGGGATGCGATGTACGCGACCTACATGGCCAACGCAAATTCGGCCGCGAGTAAAAAACGTCTCGTCGACTACACGGCGATGCTGATGGGCCAACACAGCGAGCATTCGCATTAAACCTTCTTTTCCGGAGTTCGGCGTGCGTTCTTTGCTTTCTGCTATCGTCACGGTCATCGCCTGTGCAACCTCGCTCCATGCACAAGCAGCGGCTCGACAAACCGAATCGGACGCGTGGACGCGGTACGAGTTGCTCGCACCCGGGTCGGCAAAATTTCGCATCGTTTACGAAGTCACGGCGTCAACTGCGGGTGCGACGTACTACTTCAATCCCATTCGCAAAGGCAGCGTCGCCACCGACGAGAGCGTTTTCGATCGCGCTACGGGTAAGCCACTCGTGTTTGATGTGGTGGGCGCAGAGGTCGCGCGCGCCGGCGGTGTGCGCAGCAACGACACGTTACAGACCTACATTCGCGTAAAGCTCGCGCGCGCTGTGCCAGCTGATGGCGGTGAAGGGCGCGTGCTGATTCTCAAAACGTACGAAGATGCCGCCAGTTATTTCTCGCGTGGCGACACGATCGTGTTCACGCGACCACTGGGTATCAAACGA
>JANYFO010000468.1 GCA_025362635.1 Gemmatimonadaceae bacterium
GTGAATACGTTCGGCTTTGATACCATGCGTGACGAGCTGCGACGCTAACCGATTCGCGCGATGCTTCGTGCGCGTAAAAACGAGGGCCTGTGGCATGTCGCCGCGCTTGAGCAATTCGATGAGGAGGCCACTCTTCAAATCTTGCGATACGGGATACACCGCTTGCGTAATGCCCACCGCTGGCGCGGCTTTACGCTGCAAATTGAGTGTCACCGGATTGGACAACATTTCTTTGGTCAGCGCCGCAATGGGCGCTGGCATGGTCGCGCTGAAAAACAGCGTCTGCCGTTTGCGCTGCGGCAGATGACGCAAAATTTTCTTGATCTCCGGCAAAAATCCCATGTCGAGCATGCGATCGGCTTCGTCGAGGACTAAGTACTCGAGCTGCTCGAGCTTTGCATACGGCGACCGAAAGTGATCCAACAACCGACCCGGCGTGGCGATCATCACATCGACGCCCGTGCGAAACGCGTGCTCTTGCGGTCCCATGCCCACCCCACCAAAAATGGCAGCTCCGGTGAGCGGCGTATGAATCGCCACATCGTTTAGACTCTCCAAAATCTGCGCGGCTAACTCACGTGTGGGCGTGATGACCAACGCGCGCGTGAAGCCGCGCGGTTTGTCGAGCAGTTGATGCATGATCGGCAGCAAAAATGCGTACGTCTTCCCGCTGCCCGTCATGGCACACGCCAGCACGTCACGTCCCTCCAGCGCAGGCGGAATCGCCTCGCTCTGAATGGGCGTTGGACGGGCGAAACCGAGGTCTTTCAGACCGCGGTGCAGGCTTGCGTGTAACTGCAGTGAAGCGAACGACGGCGTGGCGGTCAGAATTGGATCCAGCGTAAGGGACGTAAGAACAAGCCACGGCGTGCGTTGATGGGCTTGAGCGACAGGCAAGTTACCACGATCAACCCGGGCGCGCGGCGCCCAGCGCTTCTACGCGTGCATCGTCATTGGTCGTGCCCGTAAAATCTTCACCAGGATTGATGAACTGATTGCGTTCGATTTTGTGCTGTCGATCGTAGAGCTCGCGGTAGCGGCCATTGAGCGCGATGAGCTGATCGTGATTGCCGCGTTCCATGATCAGACCGTTTTCCAGTACCAAAATTTGATCAGCGCTCGTAATCGTGGAGAGCCGATGCGCGATCACAAACGTGGTGCGGCCGGCGCGCAAGCGGCGCAGTCCTTCCTGAATCTGATATTCGCTTTCGCTATCCAGCGACGATGTCGCCTCGTCAAGGATGAGCACGCGAGGGTTGGCGAGAATCGCGCGCGCGATGGCGACACGTTGGCGTTGACCGCCCGACAATTTCACGCCGCGTTCACCCACGATGGTTTGATAGCCCTCTGGAAAGCGCGACACGAATTCGTCAACATACGCAATCTTGGACACCTCGCGGACTTCATCCTCCGTAGCGTCTGGACGCGTGAAGGCGATGTTGTCCTTCACTGTGCCATCAAACAGGAAGTTGTCTTGCATTACAACTCCCAACTGCGACCGATACTCGTGCAATTTGAGCGAGTCGAGATCGGCGCCGTCGACCGTGATGCGCCCTTCAGTTGGGCGCGCAAACGCCATCACGAGCGAAATGAGCGTGCTCTTTCCCGAACCGCTTGAACCGACCAGCGCCGTCGTCGTGCCCGCCGGTGCGTCAAACGACAACCCTTTCAGCACCGGCACACCGGGCTCGTACTCAAATACTACATTTTCAAACGTCACGTGCCCTTTGATAATCGGCACATGCGCCTTGTGCGCGTCTTCCTGATCTTCTGTCGGCATATCGCGCAGTTCGCGAATGCGATCCAGACCCGCGAACGCTTCAGTGAGTTGCGTGCCAATGTTGGCGATCTGCACCAGCGGCACCGTCACGACGCCGATAAATAGTGCAAACGTAAAGAGGTCGCCGGTGGTCATTTTACCCGCCAGCACATCTCGTCCACCAATAAGGATCATCAACACGCTGACCATGCCAACTACAGCGACCGACAGCGCGCTTGTCGCCGACGTACCCGTGATCGTGCGCGCAATATTCACAAACAACCGCTGCACGCCGGACGCAAACACGGCCTGCTCGCGACGTTCGGCGGTGTAGACCTTCACAATGCGAATGCCACCAATCGTTTCCGCTAAACGGCCCGTTACGTCAGCGGTTATCACGCTACGCTCGCGAAAAATGGGTCGGAGGCGTCGAAACGCGATCGCCATGCCGGCACCGAACACTGTCAGAAACACGAGCGTTGCCGTGGTCAGACGCCAGTTGAGATACAGCAGTACGCCCATCGCACCAACAGCACTCACCAAGCCGCCGACGAGTTGAATGAGCCCCGTGCCAACCAGATTGCGAATGCCTTCCGGATCATTCATCACGCGCGACACCAACGCACCCGTTTTGGTGCCGTCGAAGAAGCGCACCGGTAAGCGCACCAGATGCGCTTGGACTTGCTCGCGCAGGCCCGCAATTGCTTGCTGCGCCGCCACACTGACCACTTGTGAGAGCGCAAACGACGTGACGGCATTGATGAGCGTGGCAACGCCGCCCGCAAGCGCAATCCAAACAAGCAAGTCATGCCGCCCCTTGGTCACGACCTCGTCGATGAGGTATTTCGGTGCAAAGGGCAGCACAAATCCGGCTGCACGACTGACCAACATAAGGGCGAACCCGATGCCAACCGAGCGTCGATGTTCCCAGATGAGCGCGCGAGCTTCAGCCCAGGCACGCTTCGTATCGTACTTTGTTTTGGTATTCGACTTATCAGCCATGGATGGAAAATACCACGGTCGAGGCGTGCAGGAGACCGATAGAGTATCTTTCGTGAACGCCCGCCCTGCCGCGCTGTGTTTTGCTTCATCCGCGCGGCCCTTTACTCGCTCGAACTCCCCCGGGAATGCAGATCCCCGACGCAGACTTGCTCGCCAAGGTTGAAGTGCTGGCCGACCTCGAGCCCGATGTCAACGAACTCATGATCGCGCACGAGTCGAAGCGCATCCTGTGGTTCCCCAGTGAGTTGCTGGCCCCCGCACCGGACACCGATCCGGACGCCTTCATCGCGCTACTGCGCGAACGAGCCAGGGGCATCAGTTTGCCTGGTCGCGTTGCGCTCGCGCTCAACTTGCTGACCGAGGAAGGACTTCCGCATTTCCATCGCCTCCTCGCCGTCTATTTGGGAAGCGATTCGTTCTGGTCGCGATGGACCAACTTGTGGACGGCCGAAGAAGATCGGCACGGTGCGGTGCTGCACGATTACATGCACGACAGTCGGATCCTCGACAATCCCGTGCTCGAGCGCATGCAGTTTGAATATTTGCGTGCCGGATTCGAACCCGCGTGGGATAAAGATCCATATCGCATTTTCGTTTACACGTCACTGCAAGAGCGCGCGACGCAGGTGAGCCACAGTAACACTGGCAAGTTAGCCAGCGCCTATGAGCCACTCATCGGCGAGGTGCTTTCGAACGTCGCAAAAGAAGAAGCGCGTCATTACGTGTTTTATCGCGCGATTTTTGAGAAGGTGCTTAAGCGTGATCCCAATCGTGCGCTTATTTCGGCAGCGCAGGTCATGCCGTCGATTGACATGCCGGGGTTAAACATGCCGCACTTTCGCGAGATGGCCGATGTCATCCGACGCGCCGGCATTTACGGTCCGCGCGACTATCTCAAGATTGTTGAAGAACTTATTCGCTTCTGGGCCATCGACAAACTCGACTCGTTAAACGAGTTAGGTCGCAAAGCGCAAGAAAAGATTATGGCTGTACCGGCACGACTTGAACGTGTCGCGGACATGATGGAGACGCGTAGTCGCGCCAAAACTTTCTCCTTTGCGGTCGCCTTTGCGAAGGAATTCTCGATGGAGTAGGGCACTCAGCCGCTGCGCACGCCATGAGGTACGCTACATCGTCCGCTCAATCGTGCGCAACGTCTCCACGGCCAATTGGCATAGCCTGCGCCTTCGGCATCATTCCGACAGCTGCGACCGCAACAGTGGACGACGCGTGACTGCAAGCGTGCGACTCCACACATAGAAACGCAACCGCTCCGCGGCGGCACTCAGCCGACCGGCCCATCCGCGCTGCCCTTGAGCATACGCCAGCGCGACGACGCGCGGAGCCAAAGTTTCCGGGGGCACCGGCACGCGTCGCGGCTGCACGCGACTCACCGCCACACCGTGAACTTCGCCAGCACGGCGCGCAATGTCGTCAAAAACAGCGCGAAGTTTTCGACGTGCGGCGTCATACTCAGTGGTGAGTCCCGGCGGCGCACCACCGAGCAATGAATCGACATTCACCAGCACCCCGCTGCCCAACGCCTTGAAACACGCAAAGGCCGCAACCGCGCCGTGCTCATAGCCGGATGTTTCAAAATCCACGCCGCTGACAAACGGATCAGCCGGCGTGCCGTCCTTCAAATTCGATGAGGGCGGCGCATAGTTGATCCAGATGTCCACGCGGCCAAATCGCGCCAGCGCTGCATTGGCTAACGCGTATACAGATTCCTGATCGGCCACATCGGTGACCTGCGCAAGCGTGCGCGCCTGCAACATTTCACATTCGCCACGCACACCGTCCAACGGTGACTCGCGCCGAGAACCCAACGCCAGCGATGCGCCGCGCAGTGCGAATTCGAGGGCAATTGTGCGCCCAGGTCCGCTGGACGCTCCTGTAATCACAACCACCGTTCTCGGAGACGAAAGCGCCACGGGATACCCTGATTGAATATGTGATGGACGCCGCTAAACAAAACGCGGCGCCGTTGCTCTTCCGTATCAACGTCGCAACAGCCAAACTCGTACCGTCTTCGGTCAACGTGCGCTGTCGCCCGTCGGTTCGCTCCCTTCAGAGAATCCCATGCCTTTCCCGCATCAACTTCTCCGCGTCGCTACCGCGGTTGGATTTTGCGTTTGTACACCATCGTTTTCGCCGGTGTTCGCTCAGTCCGCACCGCGCGCCGTGCCCGCGACTTATGCGCTCACGAACGCACGCATCGTGCCGGTATCGTCGGCGATCATTGAAAAAGGCACCATAATTGTGCGTGACGGACTCATCGCGGCCGTTGGTGCGACGACGATCACAATTCCCGGCGATGCGCGCATCATCGACGCCACAGGCCTCACGGTATATCCGGGTTTTATTGATGCCTTTGGCTCAATCGGTATGCCGAGCGGTGGGGCGGCGGCGCGGGCGGGCGGCGGGCGCGGTGCACCTGCAGCCGCCAACGGCGTGCGCGCTGGCGCAGCAAACTCGGCCTATCCGCCCGGCTTACAACCGGAGATGACGGCGCTCGAACTGTTGCAGCCTGATGCAGAAACGCTCAGCGGTCCACAGAGCGCGGGGTACACGTCGGCGTTGACGGCGCAAGGCAGCGGCATTTTCCAAGGCACGTCGGCCGTTATTAATCTTGCTGGCGCTGATGTCAACGCGATGGTGATCCGCGCCAATGTGGCGCAGCACATTGGTTTCACGCCGCTTCGCAATGGTGGGTTTCCGAATTCGCTGATGGGCGTGTTTGCCGCGTTGCGACAAGAGCTGCTTGACGCGCAGCACTATCGCGACGAACAGGCTGCGTATGCCAAGAGTCCGCGTGGTATGAAGCGGCCGGACTTCGATCCGTCGCTCGACGCGCTACAGAGTGCCATTGCCGGCAAACAACCCGTCGTGATGTTCGCTTCATCGCAACGGGAGATTGAACGCGCGCTCGATTTAGCAAAAGAGTTTGGACTCAAGCCCATCATTGCTGGTGGCAGCGAAGCCTACCTCGTTGCGGCGCGGCTCAAGCAGGACAATGTGCCAGTGCTGCTGTCAACCAATTTTCCTCGTCGGACATCGGCACCATCGGCTGACGCGGATCCGGATCCCATTCGCGTGCTGCGCGAGCGCGTCGAAGCACCAAAAGGTCCGGGGAAATTGTCCCAAGCGGGCGTGCGATTCGCATTGCAGTCGGGCGGCATCAACAATTGGACCGACGTGATGGCCAACGTGCGACGGGCGATAGAAAGCGGACTTACGGCCGACCAAGCTTTGCGTGCGATGACGGTGCAGCCGGCGGAAATTTTGGGCGTGGCTGATCGCTTAGGCACCATTGAAACTGGCAAGATTGCGAACCTCACGATTTCGCGTGGTGATCTGTTTGATCGCACGGGTCGTGTGACACAATTGTTTATTGATGGCAAACCCATCGTGGTCCGTGTGGCGACCGCAGGTGGAGGTGGAGGCAGTGAGAACGCGGACGCGAGCGTCGCCACAGGCACATGGACGATGAGCGTCAATCTCGACGCAACCGATCGCACCGTCACGCTCTCCGCGCGGCAAGAGGGCACGCGTTTGTTAGGGTCCATTCAGGGGATGCTGGGTTCCGCCGAGATCAACAACGGTTCTGTTGGCGCCGACGGCACGTTTCGATTTTCGGCATCGGTCACGATAAAGGAAGGCACGGAAGAAGCCACCTTTGTTGGATCGTTTGACGGCAACGCGGTGCGCGGTCGACTCACGATTGTTGGTCATGCACCCGGCATTTTCTCCGGTACTCGACCCGCGCGCGATGGCGCCGTTGGTCGTCCGCGTACACCTCCGCCAGCACGTTGATCATGACACGCTCATCCCAGATTTCCGGCGCTGCCCTGTTGGCCGCCGCATACCTCATCGCACCGGTAGCCAACGCACAACGCACAGGTGCCGCGCCAGCCACCAGCGTGAGCAGTGTCGGTGCAACGCTGATCAAAAACGCCACCGTGTTAACCGTCACGAAAGGCACGATGCAGAACACTGACATCCTGCTGCAAAACGGAAAGATCGCGCAAATCGGTAAAAATCTTACGGCACCCGCAGGCGCAACAATTGTCGATGCCACGGGCAAGTTCGTCATGCCGGGCATCATCGATCCGCATTCGCACATGATGTCAGACGCGATCAACGAAGGCTCGTTGTCGGTGACATCGATGGTTCGCATCGACGACGTACTCAATCCGACGGCCGTAAACATTTATCGTGCTCTCGCCGGTGGTGTCACGTCCATCAACATTCTTCACGGTTCGGCCAATACCATTGGCGGACAAAACGCGACCGTGAAGCTCAAGTTTGGCAAAGACGTCAACGACATGATGTTTCCCGGTGCACCGCCGGGCATCAAGTTCGCGCTCGGCGAAAATGTCACGCGTAAAAGTCAGAATTCGATCAACATTCCGGGGCAACCGGCGGTCGCGAAGCGTTATCCCACGTCTCGTATGGGCCAAGAAGAAGTGTTGCGCGATGCGTTCACGCGAGCGCGTGACTACAAATCGTCATGGGACGATTACAAAGTGCGCGTTGCAAAAAACGAGAAAGGCGTGCTCGCGCCGCGTCGTGATTTAGAACTTGAGCCGTTGGTAGAAGTGCTCGAAGGGAAACGGCTGGTACACGCGCACTCGTATCGCGCGGACGAGATGCTCATGTTGCTCAACTTGGCCGACGATTTTGGATTCAAGATTAAGACGCTGCAGCACGGACTTGAGGGGTACAAGATCGCGTCGGAAATTGCAAAGCATGGCGCGGGTCTGTCGACGTTTGCCGATAGCTGGAGTTATAAGCTCGAAGCGTACGACGCGATTCCGTACAATGTGGCCATTCTCATACGGCATGGTGTGGTGGCGACAATTAACTCCGACAGCGATGAGCGGGTACGTCGGCTCAATATCGACGCGGCGAAGCTCATGAAGTACGGTGGACTTACCGAAGAAGAGGCGCTGAAAACCATCACGTACAACGGCGCCATTCAATTGGGTGTCGAGAAGCGCGTAGGTTCTATCGAAGTTGGGAAAGATGCAGACATCGCGATTTGGAGTGCACATCCGCTCAGCGTGTATGCCAACGTCGACAAAACGTTCATTGATGGCGAACTATTTTTTGATCGCCAGAAAGATCTTGCACAACGCGACGCCAAGATGAAAGAGCGCGCCGATCTTGAGAAGGCCGAACCCAATCAAGCACCGCGAGCGGTACCTGCGCGTGGCGTCATTACCCCATTGCCGGAGATGCAGCCGTGATGTCTCGCGCATTCATCTTCTGCGCATCACTTTGCGCGGCCTTGGTTGTCGCCACCGCGTCTGATGCGTCGGCACAACTTGGCTCCTACAATCCACCGCCTGGCGCACGCGGCACCTTCGCTATCAAAGGTGCGCGCATCGTCCCGGTGGGCGGCGCTGAAATTGCGAGTGGCACGGTCGTTATCGCCGATGGAAAGATTCAATCGCTCGGCGCCAATGCCACCGTACCTGCTGGCGCGAATGTCATCGACGGAAAGGGATTGGTGGTGTATCCCGGCATGATGGACGCGGGCACCTCACTTGGTTTGTCAGAAGTGTCGCAGGGGGCGGCGGCGACGGTTGATGTGTCTGAAACTGGCAGCTTCAATCCCAACGCGCAGGCATTTTTTGGAATCAATCCGCACAGCGCGCATGTTGGCGTGACGCGCGTGGTTGGCATTACCCACGTATTGTCGCGTCCAACAGGCGGCATCATGTCGGGGCAAGCCGCGATCATGAATTTGGCAGGTTCCACCGCACCAGAGATGGTGGTGGTGCAACGCGCTGCTTTGGTGATTGAGCTACCACGTTCCGGTTTTGGCGGACGCGGTTTTGGATTTGCTCCAACTACGGGTGGTGCAAATACGCAGGACGTGAATCGCACGCGGCAGCGACAGCTCGATTCGTTGCGCACGATGTTGAAAGACGCCGAGGCCTATGCGCAGGTGATGGATGCGTACGCGAAGGACAAGCTGTTGCCGCGCCCCAAGCAGGATGTGGTGCTGGCGTCGATGGTGCCGTTTATACGCGGACTATCGCCGGTGTTGTTGATCGCGGATCGCGCGACGGATATTCGCGAGGCCGTGGCCTTTGCGGAGGAGATGAAGCTCAAGCCTATTGTGGTGGGTGGTCGCGAAGCGTGGCAGATCGCGGCGTATCTCAAACAGCATGACGTGCCGGTGTTGTTGAGCAGCGTGATGGACCTACCAAGCCGCGAAGATGATAATTACGACGTGAACTACAGCGCGCCGGGCATCTTGGCCAAAGCGGGAGTGCGGTTTGCCATTACGTCGGGCGATGCTGGTGCCGAAGCGCGTAATTTGCCGTACACGGCGGGCATGGCTGCAGCGTTTGGTTTGAGCAAGGAGGATGCGCTCAAATCTGTGACGTTGTGGCCAGCGCAGATTTTGGGCGTTGGAGACAAGCTTGGCACCATCGAAGCTGGCAAGATGGCGAATTTGGTGATCACCGATGGTGATCTGCTCGAAGCGAAAACCAACACAAAGTTTTTATTCATTGATGGACGGCCCGTGCCGCTTGATACAAAACACACGGCGCTGTTCGAGCAGTTCAAGGATCGAAAATAAGCGGATATTTCATTTGTGTCCCCGTGGAGGCGCGGAGGCGAGCAGATCTTCGCTGTCCCAGCGCCTCCGCGAAAGTTTAAAAGCGATTGCGCGATAATCTTTGGCCAACTTGCGCGCCAACCCACGACGAGTCGCCAGTTGACAACACCGGTAGGAGTGAAACACCTATGCGGTCCGCTGTGGCCGCATAAAGGCGTAAAAGTGCCTGTGTTTTGACCGAAGCGACGCACGCTTGAAATGACAGCGTATCTGCGATCCCCGCCCGCATAACCGACTCCATAATTGGCCGTCGATTGAGGCTTATGACCTCGTTTCGACTCTTTACGTACGGCAGGAAAGCACCGCTTTGACGAGCGCATTCAAGCGCTGCCGTTTCGACGGCCGCCCCTTGGTCGCGCAGCACCTGAGGGACATATACAATCGCCATGTTTTCTGAAAAGCTATTGTCTTGCACTAGGACTCTGAGCAGCTCATTCATTGAAAAAGGGCAAGATGCATCAATAAATAAGAGTGCGCGTGGAGGTCTAGCCGTAAAGGTAGACGACAGGCTTACGTACTGAGTGCCGCTGACCGAAAACGGCTGTAGCTGCGCGGCTACCTCGTTGCGTGGATTGTCTCGAGACACTTCGTATGACAGGCAGCTACCACAGCTGACAATCACGGCAAATTGCGCAAGAAATCGAGCATTTCGACTAGCGTTCATTTGCCGATTTTGAAGAAACGCGATTCGCCGAAAGTTTACCTGTCGTTAGAAGATATGATGCGATCACTGAGGCGTCCGCGGTACGTTCGACCACGACGATGCGATCGCCTTGAATGTCGAACCTACTCACTTTTTGTGGCAGTGCGATTGACCAGATATACAAGCCTGTCCGCTGATCGTATACATCAATTTGTTGCTCCGCTTTGTCCGTACTTCCACCGAATAACACAAATATTTTTGCGTTATTGACAACAGCGCCAATGCCGGTAGTTTGCTCTTTCACCAAACCAGTCTGGCCGTTTTTTCGAACAATCATTGGCAGACGTATTGGTTCCGCGTATTTCTGTATCCGATCCAAGTACAGAGAAGTGCGATCAACTTCACTGAAATACTGTCCGCGTATCGTGTGCAGCAGACACCGCGCTTCGCGCTCGTGCACGCGCGCAAAATTTGTTTGGCTTAGTTGAATGGCAGAATCGAGTTTTGGGTCTGGCCACTGGACATGCGATTGGCGAAGTACGGCTCCAATTCGGGATGCGCGAACGATGCTGGCGGACAGAATCTGAACCGTGAGATATTCATCATTTTGCGACGGACATACGCCGTTTACCTCATGTTTGAAAAGCTCGCCCGAAACGCTCGTGAGGTACTCGCCGCGCACATTGAATATCAGCATGCGCGCCGCTCGGTTATCAATTACGCCGAAACGATCCGGCGGGAGGATGACAAGTTGATTCGGTAGTAAAAACTCGGCCGGGCCGACTCCCTGTCGCCCCGCGCGCCATCGAACAGTACCGGATAAAGGGTCCATGCCTATTAAGCGTGCCAGACCGGTTTGTAATACCACGACCGTAGTGTCGAGAATAAAAACATCAGAGACATCTGCGCTATCCATTCCGGCTATCGAAGACGAGGTCCACTGCGGTTTGCTTAACACATAGCGAAAATTTCTTTTAAATGGTGGAAGTTTGGCTTCGCCGCATCCAATGGTGACAAGCGTGATCACGGATAGCAGAAGAAGATGATGTAGTCGTTGCATGAACGGTCTGGCGGAGGGGTATGAGCGGAATGCGACTGATGTTTCACTTCGCCTCGGCTGGCGGGATGCCGAGGGTCTACGAACTCGTGGAACTAAGAACCGCTCTTATACAAAGTTTGCGGAACAGCAGTCCAATCAGTGCATACCCCGTTAGAGTTCCTCGTGGTACACATGCATGTGTTGCAGAATCCGCCGCTGGGACACGTGATTTGTCCCGACGTCGAACATCCGCTCGGCACATTGCCACAGGTTGCAGTGCAACCGCCACCGGAACCTCCATCACCGCCACCGCTTCCATCATCTGGAAGAATTTGGGCCGAGAGGTCGCTAACGCTAAAGTGACGCCAAGAGGATGGGCTGGCAGCCGCTGAAATTGTTAACACCGCTAAAAGCAGCAGGATTTTTCGCATGATAGTTTTAGAAAAGGTTTATGATCGAGGTCATCGCAGTCCGCTCCCCTTTTTCGCTTATCTCATTTTTTTGTTCGTTCAACTCAAATAAAGAATCTTCCAAAAGCTTCGTTGCTGTAAGCGGATTTTCTATTGTACGCGCGTACGCAAAACCCGAACAAGTAAGGAATCGAGCGCAACGGCGTTCGACGGAGGTGTTCGCAATCGCCACCCATTCAGCAAAATCGTGGGAGTTGCCGCGATTTCGATGGCGTTACCAAGCGTGACGCCGAGACGTATACGACCCGACGTAGCTGGCAGCGCCATGCATCGCGCGAAACCGATCGAATCGCTAACTTCGGACAATACTGCAAGGCTGCTGTAAAGAGTTCGAGCAATGCTATCTTGAACGGAAAAAAGGACGTCATGCATTTTCTCGAAACGCCCCTGAAGTCTTACACACTCAGAAGCGGTGGCCGCCTTTAAGGCTTGCGCATGATAAGGCAGCGGAAAATGTATAAAATTCAATGCTATCGAATCTCCGTGGCGTCGGCGCGCGTCCGACAGGAGATCATGAAACTGCCGGCACGCTGGGCATTCAAAATCTGCAAACTCGACAAACTGAAAAGGTGCCTGTTGCGAACCGATTTGTGATGACGATGACAAGTAGGAACGCCAGTCTTTCACATACGTACCAATGAGCGACGTCGACGCTTGCTTTGCACCTGACATTTCGCGACGCACAATCAGCCCTGTCGACGTTATAATGGCGACGACGAGCACCATGTTGGTGATCACATCGAGTGAGGCTCGACCGCGCAGCAGCTGACTTTTCATCGACACTGTCCGATTTTGAAAGTTGCTCGTAGTTGTGTAGAACGGGATTTCTGGGCTTCGTTCTACCATCGTGATCGCAGAACTACAGAGGCCACGCCCGTAATAACATTTTAAAAGTAAGTGAGCAGTAATCGGGGCATGCTATAACTTCGCGAAGTGTGATATTCGGTAAAGTCACACGTCTTCGTTGGCTATAAACCGACGCCAGTCTTGGAGTGCGTTCTCCCGCGCCCATGTTGGCTCGCGAAGGCGAACATCGTTCCAAGTCAGTCGTGTCACTCGACGGATGAAGCGATAGTACACCGATGGGTATTCTCCTCGTGCCAGTGACCAATGCGCGATAGATGTATCCGAAGCAGAGAATCTATCAACTAACTGCACCACGTAGTGCCAATCGCGAAGCGAGTAGAACGGAGGTATGCTGAGATCAGCGAGCATGCGCTCTAAGGCACCCGCGCTTTTTAAGCCAAGCGATTTCGCAGCTGAAGTAGCTGAGAGACTAAGTCGAATATCCTGAAAAAGTGGCGTGATCTCATTCGCGCGTTTCATGAGAAAGTTCCAAGTCAGTGAAGTTGTTAACGTAGTAATGTAGGAACTTGTGAGAATCGGCATAGAATCGCACCTTGATTGAAAGTTTTGCAACACATACCCTTCGATATCGCAGACGCTAACTCTTCACGCTTAACCTCAAAGATTGCAGCCATTGTTATGCGTAAAATCAATTTGGAGCTTGAGCAGTTTAAAACCTGCGCGATAGGGTTGTCGCGAGATTTTATCGTAGCCTTACATGAACGACGACTTCCAAGCGGGCAGGTCCATTACTGTTCTCCGCAAATCTTGCCCCCGCGTGAAATCTTCTTTCCCTGACGTTTTCGTGCCAAACTCTGACACCACATTATTGCCGTCCTCACCACGCTCGATCACCACAAGTCTGTCGCCTTGGATGTCAAATCTGCTCACTTTTCGTCGAAGTGCGATAGACCAGATATACAATCCCGTTCGTTGATCGTATACATCAATTTGTTGCTCCGCCTTGTCGGTACTTCCACCGAATAACACAAATATTTTTGCGTTATTGACAACAGCGCCAAGGTCGGTAGTCTGATCTTCCACCAAACCAGTCTGGCCGTTTTTTCGAACAATCATTGGCAGACGAATTGGTTCCGCGTATTTCTGTATCCGATCCAAGTGCAGAGAAGTACGATCAACTTCACTGAAATACTGTCCGCGCATCGTGTTCAGCAGACACCGTGCGTCGCGCTCGTGAACGCGCGCAAAATCTGTTTGGCTCAGTTGAATTGCGGAATCGAGTTTTGGATCCGGCCAATGCACATGCGATCGGCGAAGTACGGCGCCCGTGCGGGATGCGCGAACAATGCTGGCGGACAGAATCTGAACGGTGAGATATTCGTTATTTTGTTACGGACACACGCCGTTAACTTCTTGTTTGAAAAGCTCGCCCGAAACGCTCGTGAGGTACTCGCCGCGCACATTGAATATCAGCATGCGCGCCGCTCGGTTATCGATTACGCCGAAGCGATCCGGCGGTAGGATGACAAGTTGATTCGGTAATAAAACTCGGCCGGGCCGACTCCCTGTCGTCCCGCGCGCCATCGAACAGCACCGGACGAAAGGTCCATGCCTACTAACCGCGCCAGACCAGTTTGCAATGCCACGACCGTAGTGTCGAGGACAAATACGTCAGAGACATCTTCGCTATCCATTCCGCCGATCGACGCTGATGTCCAGGCTGGACTGCTCAATACGTAACGGAATTCCCGTTGAAATGGTCGACGCTTTTTTTCGCTGCATCCATGAATGGCAAGAGCGATAATGCCGAGAAGCAGTAGCATAAATCGGTGCATGGCCGCTTTTCTTGGTTTAACGCTTTGGTCTCTCACAAATCCGAATGACGGAACTTTTTGC
>JANYFO010000107.1 GCA_025362635.1 Gemmatimonadaceae bacterium
TCCGCGCCTCCGCGTGAAACGGCGGTTCAGTGCTCCGCGACCAGCTTGGTACTCACGAAGTAGTTCTCATCCACTCGAAAATCCGTCGCGTTCGCCAGCTGCACTGTGACGGTCTGCCACTCCGTGGTCGGGCGTATGACGGTCAACGTTGGCCACACCACCGTCGCGGGAATCGGCATCGCAAACCCCGATACCACGTTGGACCACCGATAACGCAATGTGTTGCCGGACACCGAGTACTCAAGCACCGGCACCATCGTCGTACGCAAATATTGATCGAATATTTTCGCCAACGGAATGCCAGCACGCGTGCTGAGGTACTCCTCGATCTGCTGTCCCGTCACGGTTTGATGCCAGAATGTCGCGCTCAGCCCTCTCAAAATTCCACGCCATTTTTCGTCGTCGCCAACTAATTGTCGGATGGTGTGCAACATCTCTCCACCCTTCGGATACATGTCGCCCGAGCCCTGCGCATTCACGCCGTACGCTGGAATGATGGGCCGATCGTTGCGAATGCCACGTCGATTCCCGATGATGTATTGCGCGCCTGCGGCAGTTCCAAACTGACATTCCGCGTAGATGCCTTCCGCATAATTGGCGAAACTCTCATGCACCCACATATCAGCCATGTCTTTCGTGGTGATGTTGTTTCCAAACCATTCATGCGCGCTTTCGTGAATGATGATAAAGTCAAATTTAAAACCAATGCCGGTGCCGGACCCATCGCGCTTCCGATATCCGTTTTGATACCAGTTGCCGTACGCGACAGCGCTCTGATGCTCCATACCCGCGTTTGGTACTTCGAGGAGTTTGTATCCGTCTTCATACCAAGGATACGGACCAAACCAATGTTCGAAGCATTGCAGCATTGACCGCGACTGCACAAACTGACGATGCGCATTGTCCACGTTGTAGTCCAACGGCCAATAGTCGAGCGTGAGTGGTCCCTTCTCGCCCTCGTAGACGTCGCTGTAGTGCGCGTAGCTACCAGCGGCGATGGCGATGGCATAGTTGTTAATCGGGTTCACGACAAACCATTCGTACGTGGTCGTGCCGTTCGGATGATGCGTCGTACTGCGCAGTCGACCGTTGGACACCTCGATGAGCGGATCGGGCACCGTCAACGCCACGCGCTGGCTGTCCGGTTCATCCGCTTGCGTGTCTTTGTTGGGCCACCACACTGAGGCGCCCATGCCCTGATCGGTCGTCACAATCCATGGACGTTTGAGGCTGTCGGCGAGCCAACTCACGCCCCCTTGCCATGGTGGATTTTTCGCAATCTGTGGCTGCCCGTGATAGTAGACCGTTATCACTTTTTGTTCGCCCGTTCGCTGCGGAGCCAGCAGCGTCGCAAAAAACGCATTACCCTCGCGTCGATACGTGAGCCGCCGTTTGTCCTGCAGCATGCTATCAACCACGAGCGGCTCCATCAAATCAATTTGCATCTCACGCGCCGGCGTCCGCACGCGATACGTGATAGCGTTGTAGCCACGTACGCTGCTATCGCGCGGCGTAATTGCCACGTGCAAATCGTAAAAGGTGACGTCCCACCACGATCGACCAGCGGTTGCGAACGAGCCGCGCAACGTATCCGCACGTGTCGATGGAGGCAGCGTGACCATTTGAGGTCCGCGCGCGGCCGAAGTGCTACTGTCGACACGCGTAATGGTCTGCGCGTGCAACAACGGCGTGATGCAGAGCGTGTAGAGGACAGACATCGTCAGCAGCAGCTGGCGCGGTGCAACAGGCATGATGGGTCGCATGAAACGGAATATGCATCGTCTCCCGCGCTTCGGCGTCTCCCGCGCATCGGCGCCGTGCAACCCGTACAGTGACGACACACCGTCCCTTCAATTTGGGAGCGCTGCATGACGCGCCTTCCTGCCACTGCTGGTCTCGATCACCGTTGTTTCGCGACGCGCAGTTACACGTCGAGTGGATGTCACCGAACCCGCCGCGCCGCACCGACGAAGATCGTGGCAATAGCGGCGTGCTTTTTAGGGATGTACGAAGTGCAGGTGCTTGATTCGTACGGCAACATCACCTACGACGACGGGCAGGCCGCAGCGCTGTACGGACAGTATCCACCGCTTGTGTGCGCCAGTCGACCACCCGGCGTGTGGCAAAGCTACGACATCGTTTTTCGTCGGCCGCGGTTTGATGCGTCGGGCCATGTGCCGTCGCCGGCCATCGTCACAGGGCTGCACAACGGGGTGTTGGTGCAGGACCACGTTATGTTGGTGGGTCCTGCCGCCAATCAGTCGCGTTTGCCCTAGACGGCATACGCAGACCGCTTACCCCATTTGTTGCAAGATCGTGGGCATCCGGTACGTTTTCGAAATATCTGGCTCCGCGGTCTCGAACGGCTACCGTAACGCCGCGCATTCACTCTAGCGCACCTATACGGTCGGTCGTATGTTCGCGCATGACAACGAGTAATTCTATTGTTTCGCGCCGCGATTTTATGTCCGGCGTTGCCGCTGTGTGGCTGACCGCCGCGATCGCGTGTAGTAAAAAGTCTGCATCCGACGAGATGAAAAACGCGGCCAACTCGCGCGGCGTTATGACGGACGTGCCGCCGCCGGTGCAAACACTCAGTCACTTCTCGGTTGCGCAAGGTGCGGATATTGAAGCCATCGCGTCGCGCATTATTCCAACCGACGACGCACCGGGTGCCAAAGAAGCCGGCGTCGTGTATTTCATCGATCGCATGCTCGGTGCCGCGGCCAAGGATCAAGTGCCGTTATTCGACGGAGGGCTCGTCGCGCTGTCAACGCACGTGACGAAAACATTTCCGGGGAAAACAAACTTCGCGTCGCTCACGTCTGAGCAGCAGGATGCGACGCTGCGGAGCATGGAGAATACGCCGTTTTTTGGTGCGATACGTTTCGCGACGATTGCGGGTTTTCTCTCATTGCCCAAATACGGTGGCAATCGTGATTTTGTCGGCTGGAAATTTGTCGGACAAGAACACGTCATGGAGCAAAGGCCACCGTTTGGCTGGTATGATCGTCCAGAAAACCAAATGGCGTTGCTCGGACGCGTGCTTTAATGCGTCAAATACAGCCCGTCGCCACAAAGACGTTTCCCACGGATACGCCCGTCGACTTCGTCATCATTGGCTCCGGTGTCGCTGGCGGATCGATCGCGCGCGAACTCACGCGACAGGGCTTTGATGTCGTGCTGTTGGAGCAGGGCAGAGCCGTGCCACCCGAAGACATGGAGCACGATGAGTTAGGCGCGCTCGCGTGGAATCGATGGACAAACGATCCCGTCACACAGCCACAAACGTGGCGTGCGACTGCGTCGGACGTCGCGAAGCAGCGTCCATACGTGCAGTACGCGAGAGTGGTGGGCGGCACCACTCTGCATTTTACCGGAAATTACTGGCGCTTTCGTCCTATTGATTTCAATGAATTTTCGCAGCGTGGTGGTGTGCCGGGCGCTGACCTCGCCGATTGGCCCATCACCTACAAGGAGCTTGAACCATACTACTCCGCGGTCGAATGGGCCGTTGGCGTGTCGGGCGAAGAGAGCAAGGCAAAGGGCGAGCCACATCGGTCGAAATCATTCCCGTTGCCGCCGATCAACGTGCACGGACCTGGCGTGCTGCTCGAAGTCGCGTGTAAAAAACTGGGGTGGAGTTCGAAGGCTGCGCCGATGGCGTTGTTGTCGCGCGAATACAATGGACGTCAGCCGTGCCACAACTGTGGCTTTTGTCTCGGCTTCCCATGCGAGTGGGGCGCAAAATCCGGCGCCAATTATACCATGATACCGGAAGCGCTCAACAGCGGGCGCTGCGAGCTGCGGACGCATAGTTACGTGCGAAAAATTGAGACCGATGATACCGGTCGCGCGACCGGAGTCATCTACTTTGACCAAAACAAAAAAGAAGTGGTGCAACGCGCAAAGGCCGTTGTGGTCTGC
>JANYFO010000176.1 GCA_025362635.1 Gemmatimonadaceae bacterium
GACTCCTCACGAGGCACCAGATTGAACTGCAGAGCAAGTCGTTGTTGCATGGGTCTGTTGATTGGCATTGAGCCCTGAGCTTCCGTCGCTGACGGCAGGGAGCGAGACTATCGTCCTATGAGAATTCTTCTCCAGCGGGTAAGCAGAGCTGAAGTCCGAATTCGTCCGGACGATACGAGCGGCGTCGCCCGTGTAGCCGGACGCGTAGGGCCCGGATATGTCGTTTTCGTTGGATTCACGCACTCGGACACGCGGTCCGAAGTACGCTGGATGGCTGACAAGCTCATAGGGCTTCGACTTTTCGCCGATGAAGACGATCGCCTCAATCGCGATCTGACGCAGAGCGGCGGGGCGCTCTTGATCGTTTCACAGTTCACCCTTTATGCCGATGCGCGCAAGGGGCGTAGGCCGAGTTTTACAAAAGCTTTACCCAGTTCCACCGCGATTCCTCTTTACGAACACTTCCTTTCTATCCTACGCAACAGTGGCATCGACGTTCAAACGGGCGAATTTGGGGCGAAAATGGAGGTAGAACTTGTAAATGACGGTCCGGTGACGCTATGGATCGAACGTGAATTTGGCCAAGAGCCGTAATCTTGCAAGGCCCTCGGGCCCAACGGGCACATCCTTATCACTAAAATAACACTGGCCCCGCCGGGTACCCTACATGTGAACGCCCTCCGTTCAAGCGCGACAATCATCCACATGTTCCAGGCAAACGCTCATTTCTGACCGAGCCGAACTATCGACACCACTGCCCGTTTGGACGTCGCGACAACACGAGATCCCTCCGACGTATTAATAGGGCACGGTGAAGACATATGGGTGCCATCGAGGCACCCCTCTTCAGTAATTTGTCAAACATGTCAACTACATTCTCTGCTGCAATGTCCGGGCCTCGCGTCATTCTCGCATCGCAATCACCGCGGCGACGCGAGTTGCTCACGCTCATCGGCATCCCGCATGACGTATCGCCGGCTGACGTTGATGAGTCCGTGCAAGCCGAGGAAGCGCCCTTACCGCATTGTGAACGATTAGCCCGTGCGAAAGCTGAGGCGCTCGCCGTCGTACATCCAGACGCAGTGATCATCGGGTCCGACACCATTGTCGTGATTGATGGCGACATTTTAGGAAAGCCCAGGGATACACTCGAGGCCGTAGCGATGCTCCGCCGTTTGCGTGGTCGCACGCATACGGTGTTCACCGCTGTGGCTGTCTGTTACCGGGGGCGCACGCTCTCCGGTGTGGAGTCGGTATCGGTGACGTTTCGCGACATGGACGACGCCCGAGTGGCGGCATATGTGGCTACTGGCGAGCCGATGGACAAAGCGGGCGCGTATGGCATTCAAGGGTTTGGCGCTACGAATATCGAACGAATTGACGGCGACTATTTCGCAGTAATGGGACTACCGCTGGGCCGCATGGTGGGACTCTTTACCGACCATGGCTTGTCCTACAATTATGGTCCGATCAGCGTGTGAATCGCACGGAGAGCTCCGCGAGTCGCTGGGTTTCGTATCGCATACGCCACTGCCGCAACATGGCGTGCACATCGTTAACCGTAATACGCGCCATCCGACCTTCGCGGTAGCGCATGTCGAGCGGATAATCCTCGCCAGGATCACCGTACGCGTCAATCATCAGGTCATGCGAAAAGTCGTACGGCCCAACACGTTTGGGATTGGTATATCCGACCAACGAAATGACTGGTGTGCGTAGCGCGACGGCGAGGTGCAGGGGGCCGGTGTCTGGTGAGAGCGCGACGGCTGCACCGTCAAGAATGGCCGAAAGTTTCCGGAGTCCGCTGCCGAGCGCCGAATGCGCCATCGGTGCATCGCGCAGAATAATTCGCTCGGCTGCGCGCTCACGCGCGGATTGTCCGCCAACCAGTACGGGCTGTAGGCCAAACTCGTGCCAAAGGATGTGACAAACCGCGGCCCATCGTTCGGGCAGCCAATCTTTCTGGTCCTTACTCGTTGCGATGACAATGGGTGCAATCGGCCGATCAAATTGAGTGAGGAAGTTTCGTTGCCACTCTCGCTCTTCTGTGTTCCATGGACCGAGCGTCCACTGCGGTGCGCCATGCGGTATGTGCAACGCGTCGAGAAACTCGAAGTACTGGTCTTGCACGTGTTGGCCAACGTGCGGCGCGATGCGATGCGTTGTGAACATCCAGTTCAGATCACGGGCGCGCGCTTTGTCAAAGCCAAGCTTGACGGGTGCCTGCGTGAAGTGCGTTACGAGGCCGGCTTTGAAATACACTTGTAGCCCAAGCACCAGATCAAACGGCTTCTGCGCGAGCGCCCGCCTGACCTCCACGAAAGCGCGCCAGCCGCGTGATCGATTAAAGAGCACAATGTCATCGACCAGTGGATGACCGCGTACGAGTGTTGCCGGCCCCGGTTGCAACACCCAAGAGATCTGCACCGACGGCGTGTGTGACTTGAGAGCATGAATGAGTGGCATTACATGCACAGCGTCGCCGACGGCGCTCATCATGACGATGCCAACACGGCGCAGCTGCAGCGACGGGAGCGGTGGTGTCGTCATCATCGTATCGGCGTTGCCGCTAATGCGTCACGTTCGAATCGCGCCAGTCGTTCGTCCGCCATATCACAACCAAAATTGGTGCGCCACTTTCGCATCGATCGCAGGAGCCGCGCAAGATTGGCGCGCATCGTGACGATTGGCGCACGCTCGGCATCCCATCGCACGACATCAACATCAATGACCATCGCTTCCGGCTGTTGTGACGGCGTGTGCCGCAGCAAAATGTTCTTGACGTTCAAGTCAGGATGAATGACCCCGAGGTCGGCGAGTTGTACGAGCAGCGTAATAGTCGCTCGCATCGCGTCGGTGGCGTTGATGTGTGGCGCTAAACCCGCGGCGATCATGCCAAGATCGTATGCGTCGGGCACAAAACGCGTGACAACATCAATCCGGCGAAGGCCGGGGCCTGCGGGATAGCGCGCAAAGCCAAGCACTTCCGAGGTTGGAATGCCAGCGCGTCGAAGCGCATATGATTGACACATTTCTAACGGCGCGCGCGTTGGCAACCGAAACCGATCCCCAGTGATGGGTGCGAGCAGACCCCCGTGCCACCCGTGGCGCACCACGATCGTGTATGGCGTGTTCGGAAGCGCTGCGACATACACGGGCGCACGACCACGCAATGCGCGCGGTTGTGGAAGCCCGGCTGCCCAATCGTAGAGTGTGTCGTGTTGCGCGACAATATCTGCCAGCGCGTCGGCCGCAGCGGCAAAGGCTGTGACGTCACTGTCTCCCACGTTGCGCATTTCCACATTGGGGATTTTGGAAATGTCGTTCATGGGCGGGGCTCCAGTGACCACACGAGCTCCGGCGCGCCGGCGTGGCGCACCGGTATCAGCTCGGGACGCGCGCGCAAGGCGTGTGCAACCGTGAGCGAGTCGCGAACCGCACTACTGATCAAGACGTCGCCCGCTTGTGCGAGTGAGCACAAGCGATCGGCGAGGTTGACGGTGTCGCCAATCAGTGTGTACTCAAGGCGTCTCGGCGAACCAATGTTACCGACAAATGCATCACCGCAGTGGATACCGATGCCAATATTCAGTGTTGGTCGACCCTGCGATAGCCATCGCGCGTTCAGCGTGACCAACTCGCGCTGCATGTCTCTTGCGGCGGCAACAGCGCGATCCGCATCGTCTACAGTGGCCTCCGGTGCACCCCAGTACGCGAAGAGCGCGTCGCCAATAAACTTGTCAAGCGCACCGTTCTGCCGAAACACACAATCGACCATTACACCAAAATATTCATTGAGTTGTGCAGCCATTTGCATCGCTGGCAACGACTCTGCGATTGCTGTAAACCCGCGTATGTCGCTGAAGAGTACGACAACGCGCCGTCGTTCGCCGCCCGGCGCAACCGCACCTGCGGTTGCGGAGATGCGCTCCGCTAATTGCGGTGTAAAATAGCGTTCAAAGTTTTCACGTACTCGTGCGGCGTCACGAAGTCGCTCCGCCGCGACTTTGCGTTCGACGGCCGCGGCCGCGATGCCCGCAAACGCGACGAGAAAACCAAGGTCATCATCAGTGAATGCATGCGCATCACGCATATTGTCGACATACAACAACCCGAGTGTGATACGTCCTTCGCCGAGCATCGGCGCGGCCATGGCGGAACGCACCGCTTGCTGCAGAACGGAGGCGCCCATTGTGCGCGCGTCCATACGGGCATCATGAGTGAGCAGCGCGACTTGTCGATGTGCCACGCCGTTGGCGATCGCGCGTGGCACCGCACGCGGCACTTCATCGCCCCGTTGATCGCGCGTCACGCGGGTTTCGAGTGCTCCGGTGGGTCCAACAAGCAGCACCGCGATGCGATCCGCATCGAACGTTGCGAAGAGACTGTCAACAATGGCGCTCAGGAGGGCATCAACGCTGTCGAGGCCACCGAGTTGCTGCGCAATAGTGACGAGTCGTGCCAAGCGATGTCCCGCAATGTCCGCTACTGCTTGTTCGCGGGACGGTACCGGACGTTCATGCTGCACGGACAAATCATTGTTGAGCGTTGTCGGCGTTGGTACAACGTGCCGCAGGAGATCCGTTTCATCACAGAGTGTGAAGGCGATGGATCCAAACGCTAACGTATCGCCCACGACAGCAATATCATTGGTGATTCGTCGTCCATTCAGCCACGTACCGTTGCGCGAGCCCAAGTCTACCACGTGCAAACCGTTTGCTAACGTGCGTAGTTCTGCGTGTCGACGCGAGACGATCTGGTCGAGAATGGGGATTTCGCAGGTTAGCTCGCGTCCAACCGTGTGTGTTGTGGCTTCGGTAAGCCGGAAGCGACGGTCACCAGCGCTGGACGAGAGCACGAACGCCATGTTCAGGTTGCAGCAATCGTCGTTGTCGCGCTGCTGTGGTGCTGGGCATTCGCCGCGCGCACTCGACCAATCGCGGTGAGCAATGCGCGCGCCTTGGTTTCAGATTCTTCCCACTCCATCACTGGATCGGAGTCGTGGACGATACCGCCGCCCGCTTGCACGGACGCAACGCCATCCGCAATGACGCACGTACGAATCGTGATGGCCAAATCCATACGTGTGTCGCCAGCCCCAATAAAACCGATGGCGCCGGCATATGCGCCCCGACGCTCGGGCTCAAGTTCATCGATGATTTCCATCGCGCGGACTTTTGGCGCACCGGACATTGTTCCGGCGGGGAAGACGGCGCGGAACGCATCAAGTGCACTGCTCCCGTCGGGGAGCTCGCCTTCCACTTGACTCACGATGTGAAACACGTGGGAGTAACGTTCGACGGTCATCAGGTCGGTCACTTTCACTGAGCCGTAGCGTGCGAGCCGACCAACATCGTTGCGGCCTAGGTCCACTAACATCACATGTTCGGCGCGTTCCTTTTCATCGGCCAGCAATTCCGCTGCCATGGCGTCGTCTTGTTCGGCTGTTTTGCCACGCGGACGTGTTCCAGCAATGGGACGTACTGTGATACGGCCATCGGCAACGCGGACTAAAAGTTCTGGCGAGCTCCCCACGAGTTCGACACCGTCCAGCACCAGATGATACATGTATGGCGACGGATTCAGTGCTCGCAGCGCGCGGTACAGTGATGTCGGATCGAAGTCGAGCGGCAATTCCATGCGGCGCGCGAGCAGTGTTTGGAAAACGTCTCCCGCGAGGATGTATTCTTTGATGCGTCCAACAGCCTTGAGGTAGTCGTCGCGCGCGAACATTGACGTGCCAACCGCCGGTGCGGCGTTGGCGTCGAGCGCGAGTGGCTGCAACACATCGGGCCCGTGCAGGCGTGCGATCGTATCGTCGAGCGTGTGTGTCGCGTCGTCGTACAGTGTGCGCAATGCCGCTTCGTCAGCGCCGACTGGCACGGGTACTGACACGATGACTCGTGCTTGGCCGCGCCAGTTATCGATCACCACCAACGCGCGCGTGAAGACGAAAACCGCGTCTGGATAGTTCAGCGCGCGACGCGGGGCGTTGGGAAGATGTTCGATGTGACGCACAACATCGTAGGCGAAAAATCCTACCGCGCCACTCCAAAATGGACCGAGTTCTGGTGCATCGACGGGGCGCATGTCGCGCACGATGTCACGGAGATCGTGTATCGGGTCGGCGGGCGTGCGCGCGCCGTGCCAGCCGAGCGTTGGCGTCCAATCTTCGACGACGCCATCGCGCAGGCGCCACGCTCCGCGCGGTTCGGTGCCTAAGTACGTATAACGTGCCCACGTTTCTCCACCGGCTGGCGCAGATTCGAGCAGAAACGCAAACGGACCGCGTCGCAGCTTCGCGTACGCTGCTACTGGAGTGCACTGATCGAGCAAGCAATCGCGCCACACCGGTACGACACTACCCTGCGTGAACGCGGCGGCAGCGAGCGTGCGAAAGTCAGCAAAAAGAGTCATGCTGCAAGTTCGCTGTTCCGCTCGCACCGTGGCAAGCGAACCGATAGCATTCGGTATGATTCCCAGTGAGCTCCGCAGCACACGTGTCGACACCGGCATCGTCGACGTTGTTGTTATGACACCGGCGCCGCGCGGTCGACGAGATCGGTGGCGCATCCTCACATTGCGGCGTGCGGCGGGCACACGCTGCACCGGCGCATGGGAAATTGTTCATGGACGGATTGAAGGCATTGAAACGCCAGCACAGGCGGCGGTCCGCGAAGTGTTCGAAGAAACGGCGTTCGTCGTGGAACGCTTGTATAGCATCGCGGTAAATCCGTTCTATTTGCACAACATCGATACCGTGCAATTGGCGCTGGTGTTTGCCGCTATCGTTGCGCCAGCAGCGGCAACGGTCGGACCAGAACACGATCGCAGCGTGTGGCGCACGCCAACCACTGCGAGAAAACACTTAGCGTGGCCACGTGAACGGGACGCGGTCTCCTACGCGGTGCAGCTATTGGCGAACGGCGATGCCGGTGCGGTGGAAGATGTGTTACGGGTACAGTTCTAGCACGAAGCGCGACTAGCGGTCTTTCTTTTGCGCGGCGGCGGCGCGTGATCGGACGGCAGCACGCTCGCGCTCAATGCTTTGTACCACGCGGCCCCAATCGGTCACGGACGAGATGCCTTCCATTTGCGCCGTCAGCGGTTGATTCACGTCAAGTAGTCCATCAAAGACAATGAGCGCGGATTGCACCTCGCGCTGTTTCAATCGATACTCGCCGAAGCCGGGCGACAACGGCAGCACATCAACCGGTCGGAAATCGCGACCCACATTACTGATGATGAATTCTTGTGGAGAGAACCGCGTTTCACCCTGTTCAAGCGCGTAAAAGCTTACATACCAGATTGCGTAGGACGACAGTCGGCCACGCTCGCGCACGAGCGCGAGTTCTTTGTCCTTGCTGCGAAGGATATCGCGCAGTGACCGATAAGAATCTGGTGACAGCAGTCTGAGGATACGTTCGTCGAGTGGAATGGCGCGCACTTGCAATCCGCTGGACGGCGAGATTTTCAACGCAATGTCGTCCTGCCGCAATGAGCCGAATCCCGCCGGTACAAATGCGGGATCGAGTGTGTCAGCGGCGGTACTTGCGACGCCCCCAAGCGGCGGTACTTGTGCCGGGATGCCATTTGCCGATACACACGCCGCTAGCGCCAAGAGCGCGACGAGCAGCGACGTTTTTTTCACAACGACTCGCGCCAGTCGGGCATCGCCAATAACTCCACAAGCGCGGACGCAAGTTCGTCGCGGCCTTGTCCCGTTCTCGCGCTAAACGGCACAATTTGCTCAGGATCGAGTCCCAGTAACTCGGCCACCACTTTCACGCGATCCAATGCCGCGAGTGGTTTGAGTTTATCAATCTTCGTCGCCGCGATAATAGTTGGCGCGCCCACGTCGGCGAGAAAATCGAGCATCATGCGATCGTCTTCGGTTGGATCATGCCGAATATCGAGCAGCAACACAACGCCGCGCAGCATCGGACAATCGGCGAGGTAGCCTTCGATGAGGGGCTTCCACTCAGCCTTTCGTGTTTTTGAAATGCGCGCGTAGCCGTATCCCGGAAGGTCGGCCAGCACGAACGTATCATTGACACGAAAAAAGTTGATCTCGCGCGTCCGACCCGGCGTGTTGCTTACGCGCGCAAATGATTTTCGTCGCATCAGCCGATTCAGCAACGACGACTTGCCAACGTTGGAACGACCGGCGAACGCAACTTCAGGGAACTCTGATGGAGGACGCCAGCCGCCTTTCGTCGACATCGGTCCGATGAATTCGATGTCCTTGATGACGAGCGGATCCGGTAACGGCGTAGGCGAAGTCACGTGGGTCGCGCCATGCCGTCGAATACCGGTCCTTGTTCGCGCAGCGGTGTCGGCAGCGGTGTACGCAACGCGAGGGTCAACACTTCGTCCATTGTCTTGACGGGATGCCACGTCACCTGCGTGAGCACGTCTTCTGGGAGTTCCGCGAGGTCTTTTGCATTACCGTATGGCACGATGACATGCGCGACCTGATGACGATGTGCAGCAACGCCTTTCTCACGAATGCCACCAATTGGAAGGACGCGACCGCGGAGCGTGATCTCTCCGGTCATCGCCACGTCGCCACGAACGGGTATGCCCGTGAGCGCGCTCGCGAGTGCGGTCGCTAAGGCAATGCCGGCCGACGGACCATCCTTGGGCGTTGCACCTGCCGGGAGATGCACGTGAATGTCGCGCGTGCGATAAAAATCTGCCGGCAGTCCAAGCGCGTTCGCGCGCGAGCGTACGTAGCTTAACGCCGCTGCTGCCGATTCTTTGATGACGTCACCCAACGTACCAGTCAGTTGCAAACGTCCGCGTCCGGGCACGATGCTGACTTCGATTTCGAGGAGATCGCCGCCGACACTCGTGTAGGCCAGCCCCGATGCGACGCCAACGCGGTCCACTAAGCCGAGATCGTCTTGATCGTGTGGTGCGGGGCCAAGCATTGCCGTGAGTTCGGTGCTTTCAATGACGATTGACGTGTCTGGCGCCAAATCACGACGCGCCACCTTCCGTGCAAGTCGCGCAATGCGACGATCGAGATCGCGAACACCGGCTTCGCGCGTCCACCCACGGACGATTGCACTCAGCACGTCGGGCGCCAGCGTCACATGCGTCGCGTCAACACCGTGCGCCGCAAATTGACGCGGCACCAAAAAGCGTCGGGCAATTGCGAGCTTCTCGGGTTCGAGATAGCCCGGAAGACGAATGATTTCCATGCGATCGCGCAACGCTTCGGGAATCGACTGCATCGTGTTGGCCGTGGTGATAAACAGCACCTGCGACAAATCGTAGTCGACTTCAAGAAAGTGATCGTTAAACGCGTGATGCTGCTCGGGATCAAGCACCTCAAGGAGTGCTGCCGATGGATCACCGCGCCAATCGCTGCCGAGCTTGTCCACTTCGTCAAGCAGAATGACGGGGTTCACGGTTTCGGCACGACGCATTGCTTGTATGATGCGGCCCGGCAGTGCGCCGATGTACGTGCGTCGATGCCCGCGAATTTCTGCTTCATCGCGCACGCCACCCAGTGCCATGCGCACGAAACGACGACCGAGCGCGTTGGCGATGGATCGCCCGAGCGACGTTTTCCCAACACCTGGTGGTCCGACCAGACAAAGGATCGGCCCGGGCAGTTTGCCAACACGACCCAGCACCGCAATGTGATCGAGGATACGATCTTTGACTTCTTCGAGGCCGTAATGATCGCCGTCGAGAATCGTGCGCGCGTGTGCAAGGTCGATCGTGTCGTCCGTGCGTGTTGTCCACGGCAGCGCAATCACCCAATCCAGCCATCCGCGCGCCACAGCGGCATCCGGAGACATCGGAGAGCTGCGACGCAACTTCCGTAATTCGCGATTCGCTCGCAACGCGATCGGCGCCGGCAACTCGCGGGCAACAATCTGCTTGCCAATGTCCTCGCCTTCGTCGCCGTCCTCTTGACCCAACTCTTTGTGAATCGCGCGCAACTGTTCTTGCAGAAAAAAATCGCGTTGGTTCTGAAAAAGCGAACCACGCACCTGTTCGTCAATTTTCCGTTCGAGCTTGAGCAATTCAAGTTCGGTACCGAGCAGCTGGACGAGTCCACTGGCCAAGTCCCGGAGCGACGCTGCAGCGAGCAAGCTTTGACGCTGTTCGATGGTAACGTGCAGATGTGCTGCAATGCCGAAGGCAAGCCGTTGGTCGTCGTCAAGCCCCTGCAGCAACCCCACCACTTCAGGTGGCAGGCGACGTTGCAGACCCGCGTATTCTTCGAACAACGTCAAGGCATAGCGGACCGTCGCATGCGTTTGATCGGGCGCTTCGCGTGCCGCTTTAGCGAGGGCCAACGGAAACGCAGTGGTGCGCGCCTCCAGCAGTGGGCTGCGCTTCGATGCGGTGAAGCGCTGTATGCGAACGCGCGACATGCCCTCGACGAGGATTTTCGTCGTGCCGCTGCTGAGCCTCGTGACTTGCTGAAGGCGCGCGATGACGCCAATGCGATGCAAGTCGGCTGCGCCCGGGGTGTGCACATCAGCGCTGCGTTGCGTGACCAGCAAAATCTCTTTCGACGCACTCTCTGCTGCTTGTGCAACGGCCGCGAGCGATCCGGCGCGACCAACCAGCAGGGGCATCGCGACGTGGGGGAAGAGCACCACATCGCGCAGAGGCAGAACCGGCAGTCGGTCGGTCAGGCTTCCTTCTTCTGGCGCTTCGGCGCGATCTCGAGGAGCGGCGGTCCGCCGGTAACGACCGAGGCTTCGGTAACTTTGACTTCCACGACGTCATCACGCGTGGGGAGATCGAACATGGTGTCCAACAGGGTCTCTTCAAGAATGGCGCGGAGTCCGCGTGCACCAGTCCCGCGCTTCAGTGCTTTCGACGCGACAGCGCGCAACGCGGATTCCTCGAACGTGATTTTCACGTCTTCAAGATCGAATAGCCGTTGATACTGTTTTGTGAGCGCGTTTTTCGGTTCTTTCAGAATCTGCACCAGCGAGTCTTCATCGAGTGCTTCGAGCGGTACGCACACCGGCAATCGACCGACCAGCTCGGGAATAATGCCGAAGCGCAGTAGATCGTCCGGCTCTACTTCAGCAAACGGTGTTTTCGCGGTGGTTTTGTGAATGGCCGTAACCTTGGACTGATCGCCTTTCTCACCGCTATACCCGATTTGACGACGGCCCGTGCGCGCCTCAATAATTTTTTCAAGGCCGTCAAACGCGCCACCACAGATAAACAGAATGTCCTTCGTGTTAATCTGGATATACTCTTGCTGCGGATGCTTGCGACCACCCTGCGGTGGCACAGACGCAACGGTGCCTTCGAGGATTTTCAGCAAGGCCTGTTGCACGCCTTCGCCCGACACGTCGCGCGTGATGCTCGGGTTTTCCGATTTGCGCGCGATCTTATCGATTTCGTCGATATACACAATGCCACGCTCGCACTCGGCGACATTGAAGTCGCCCGCTTGCAACAATCGCACGAGAATGTTTTCGACGTCCTCGCCGACGTACCCAGCTTCAGTGAGGGTGGTCGCATCCGCGATCGTGAACGGCACGTCAAGAATGCGCGCCAACGTCTGCGCGAGTAACGTTTTTCCAACGCCGGTCGGTCCGATAAGCAGAATGTTGGACTTGTCGAGTTCCACATCATCTTCGCGTGCCGAGCTGGCAGCGTTGATGCGCTTGTAGTGGTTATACACGGCGACCGAAAGCGCCTTCTTGGCTAACTCTTGTCCAATCACGTACTGGTCAAGAATCCCCTTGATTTCGCGGGGAGTCGGGACCTGCGTAATGGCTTCGGCAACTTCGCGCTCTTCGTCCTCAGCGAGGATCTCATTGCA
>JANYFO010000196.1 GCA_025362635.1 Gemmatimonadaceae bacterium
TCTTTACTCCCCGCCTTCAACATTCGCAGCACTTCATCGATTGCGGCCTTCAGCTCGCGATCCATCCCCTTGGCGTCGTCGGCCGGTGAATTCTTCACCCACACGTCAGGCGGCACCCCAAAGTTCTCGAGATCGAATCCGTAGTTATTCGGTTTTGTCGGATCCCAGCTCACCACGAGCGACCCCGGCGTGCGTACGGCTCCGCCATTGATCAGCGCGTAGCTGCCCGTCGCAATCACTTGTGCCGACGTTGGATTGCCGACAATGCGACCGAGACCAAGCTGGCGAAATCCGGCGGGCGTTACTTCTGCATCGGATACGGAACGGTAGTTAATCATCATTACCTTGGGCCCTACAATTGCTTGACGTGGACGACGTCCCCACACGCGTGAACCGTTGCGATTATTCCAGAATTGATACGGTTGACGCTCAAGAATATCGAGCAATTCTTGATCAATGTTTCCACCACCGTTATTTCGAATGTCAACGATGATGCCCTTCTTCTGCCAGAAGCGATCAATCTCGTTTTGAAAGCGCTCAAGTGATGGTTGATCCATCGCCTTGATGTGTACGTAGGCAATTTGTCCGTTCGTGGCTTTGTCGACGGAGTCACGATTGTTCTCGACCCACTCTTCGTATTTTATCGTCGCCAAGTTCGTAACGCTCGCAATACGATACGTTTTCGCATTCGCACCATCGGCCGACTTTGAGACTTTCACGGGCACGTATTCATTCTCGCTGTCGCTAAGAATTTTCCAGTAGTCGTCACCGGCCTTCACGTCCGTGCCATCAATGGCGAGCACATAATCGCCGGTGTGGATATCGACCCACTCTTTGTCCGCTGGTCCGTCGCGGTACACGTGCGACACACGATATTTGCCATTCAACGGTTCGAGTTCCATGCCCAAGTAGCGCGTGCCATACGTGCGATCAATGGTCACTGAGGACGGACCGCTGACGCCTGTGTGCGAGGAGCTCAATTCACCGATGGCAGCATTCGCGATGTCGTACACATCTTCGTTGGTGCCCGCATATTTGAGCAACGGTTCGTACTTTGCTTTGATCGCCGCCCAATCTTTCCCGTGCATCTTTGGGTCGTAATAGCGGTACTTCATGACGCGATACGATTCATCAAAGATCTGCTGCCATTCTTTCCGACGGTCGACCTTCACGCTGAAGGCAAAGTTTATCGTTTCCCCGACACTGGCGGCCGTTCCCCCGGTGTTTGCACCGCCGCCTGCCGCACCACGTCCACCACCACCGCCAACTGTAATCGGCGTACCGCCATTGGCTGGGATGGTGAGACGTTCGATCGGCACACCTACCTCTGGTGCACCACCACGACCACCGCGACCCGCAGCGCCCGCCGCAACTTGTCCGCGGAAATACACCGTGCGCCGATCTGCGGTGGGTTGCATGCCGGCAAACGTTCCGCTGGCGATGCGACGGCGATCACGCCCGTCAATGCTGACGGAATACAATCCATTCGCTGATGCATCCGGCGCGGCGCCACCGGCGCGAGCACCTTGCCCACCGCGTCCCCCACCACCGCCGATCGCGTAATACACCGTGCGTCCATCACGCGAGAGGAAAAATTGTCCGACACCATTGGTGCCACTTGTCAGTTCGATCGCACGACGTCCAATCCCTGCGAGATCGGGACGAATGTTACTGACGTCGGTTGCCAACGCGTCATCTGCAACAACGCCTCCGGCACCGCCCGTTCGACCACCACGATTGGCCGCACCGCCGTTCGCACGACGCGTACGCTCGCGCACCAACGGATCGTTCGGATCTTCCGCCACTTTTGACAACGTTACCGCGAACAACTGATTGCTCGTGCCGTTCCTGTTGGAGATGAACACCACCGTTTTCCCATCAGGTGTTAGCGCCGCCGAACGTTCATTCCACGGATTCTGCGTGACGTTGTATTCCTTCTTCGCCCGAATATCGAAGAGATAAACGTCGAAGTTTTGCTCATCATCGCTGTGACTATACAGCAACCAATTCCCATCAGCCGAGTATTGGTCAAGCGCGTAGCCACCCGCTTCGTTGTGCGCGAGCTCTCGCGCTGGCGTTCCGGTGAGATCGACTTCGAAAATGCGATTATCCGACGTGAAGGCAAGCTTCTGCGAATTATTCGCCCACGTAATTGCACTCTTTTCCGCCGCAATTTTGGTCAATTTTTTGCGGCCGCCGCTCGCAAGATCAAACACCCACATTTCCTGATCGCCCGATTCATCGCTGACGTACGCCAACTTTTTCCCGTCAGGGGAATAGGCTTCTTGCACATCGCGCCACGGCGAATTGGTAACTTGCGTACGCTCACCAACGCCCTGCTCCGTCGGGACGATCATGATCTCGCCGTGGTAGTCCACGGCCATGTATTCTCCCGTAGGCGAAATACTGAAGCCTTCGGCTCTGCTCTGTACCGGCAAAATGGAGATGTCGTTTTCTTTCGGATCAAACGACATCGCGATGGTCAATTTTTTTGATTTGCCGTTCGGGACATCGATCGTATACAAATCAAAGTCGTTCTGATAGACGATATGTTTGCCATCAGGGGAAATTGATGGAAAAAACACGCCGCCGTCTTTGTGCGACGTGACCTGTTGCGGCGCGCCGCCTTTGGGTGACATGCGCCACAAGTTGTATGGACCGTCGTGCTCGGTCGCGTAGTAAATCATGCCGTCCGCGCCCCACATGGGAAACACATTGTTCGACATCGTTTTGAATTGCTTGAGATCGGTGTTGGTGATCTCCGTGATGTCGCCACTCTTGACATTCATCACCGCGATATTTGCCGACGCATTGCCGCGATATTCTTTCCGCCACGCACTTGGCAAGTTGCGATTGAACGCGATGGTCGCGCCGTCTTGACTTAGCATCCCTGCACGCGCGATGCCCATGCCGAGCGGCGATGCTATGCTGCCGTCGAGCAGCTGCACGTACAGCGGTGAGCCCCATGCATTGGCGCCGCGCTGACTCGACATGACAACGCCCTTGCCATCCGGCGTCCAATAGAGCGCTTCATCGTTGCCCGCGTACCACGTAAGCTGTTTCGGCTCGCCGCCATTTGACGGTACGATATACACATCATTGTTGCCGTTGCGATTGGAGGTAAACGCAATCGTCCGGCCATCCGGCGAAAATCGTGGTGAAAAGTCGCGGGCCATGTGCGCGGTGATGCGTCGAGGATTCGTGCCGTCGGCGTCTACCATCCAGATATCGTCCTGATAGGTAAAC
>JANYFO010000234.1 GCA_025362635.1 Gemmatimonadaceae bacterium
TGCACCGGTGACAACGGATCCAACTGCCGTGCGCGCTGCAGTTCGCCGATGGCGTCTTTTGTACGACCTACGGTGAGGAGGAAACGCGCGTACTGCACTCGCGTGTTCACCTCATTGGGATCTATTTGAATGGCATGCCGAAACTCAACATCTGCACTGTCGAGTTGCGTGTTGTTCCAGTAGGCAATCGCCAATGTTGACCGCGCCAAGGCTAACGTGCTATCGAGTTGCAGCGCACGACGCGCAGCGTTGGTCGCGCGTGCATACAGCTCACTCGGCAGCGTTCCGTCGAAGTATGGAACGAGTACGAGCGCCGCACTGAGGCCTGCGTACGCGCGCGCATACTGATCGTCTTTGGCAATGGCTTGTTCAAAATTGGCGATGCTCTGCTTGACGCCCGGACCTCGTCGTTGCAGCAGGTAGACCCCGCGTAGATACAAATCGTAAGCTTGCGAATGAATGCTGTCGCTGCAGGCCGAGTGTGAGTTGCGCGCTGTGACCGCTTCCCTGGCAAGTGTTTTGTGCAGGCTGCCGGCAATAGCACGAACGATGCTGTCTTTCACTTGCGACAACTCATTCGAATTTTGTACAAAATCCAGCGACCACAGTTCTGTTCCGCCGGTGGAATCCGTGAGTTGCGCCGACACCTTCAAACGACCGTCTCGTTGCGTCAGAGCTCCTTGGAGCAAGTAGCGTGCGCCGAGTGCGTGTCCAACGTTTCGTGCGTCAAGATCACGTCGGCCGTGGTACTGAAACGCCGCGCTGCGTCCGATAAGCCGCATACCCGGCACTTTGCCAATGGCCGTCGCCAGTTCGTCCCGAATACCGTCGGCGAGATATTCCTGCAGCGAATCTCCGCCGACGTTGAGAAACGGTAGCACCGCGAGCGACGCGGGTTCATTGCTGATTGCCGCAGAACGCCAGAAAAACAATCCGGCAGCAACGGCAAACAGTGCGACCGCAGCCGTGACCATGACCGCGATTGCCGACTGTGTGAATCGCGCGTTTTGTTTCAGCAGTGGGACTTGTGGCGAGGACGTGAGCGCGGCGTCCAGCGCCTGAATCAGTTCACGCGCATTTTGCGGGCGATCCGCAGGATCCTTCTCCAAACATTTCGTCACTAGGGTACACAGCGCCGGTGGAACGCCAGCGCGAACGTTGGAAAGTGCAACCGCCATCTCGCTCATGTGCGCGGCGACAATCTGGTGGGACTTGCGTCCGGCGAACGGCGGCTTTCCGCTGAGCACTTCATAGGCCACGCAACCAAACGCGTAAATGTCGGCGCGATGATCAACATTCGGATCACCAACCGCTTGTTCGGGAGCCATGTATGCGGGCGTCCCGTTACCAAATCCTGTTTGCGTCAGGGTGCGCTCGCTGTTGGTGCGCGCCGAGCTGAGTGCCTTTGCAATACCAAAGTCCGCGACCACTGCCGTATCGCCCGAGAGCAGAATGTTGTCTGGCTTGATATCGCGATGGACAATGCCGTGTTCGTGCGCATACATCAACGCGCGTGCAATGTCGCGCAGAATATTGGTCGCTTCGCCAATGGCAAGCGGTCCATTTTTTTCAATCCGGTCGCGAATGGAACGCCCTTCAACGTACGGCATCGTGTAGTACGGCAACGATCCCGTTCGACCGGCGGACAGCAGCGGCACGATGTTCGCCTGCTGGAGCGAAGCGAGCATGCGAATTTCACGCTCGAACCGTTCTAGACTCATTCCTTCTGCCAAATCGGGGGCGAGTACTTTCACAACAACCCGTCGGTCGAGCGCAATCTCGTGTGCTACGAATACGCGCGACATGCCGCCGCCCGTCAGTTCACGTTCCAGCGTGTAGGCTGAGCCGAGTGACTGCTGAAGTGCCGATCCGAGATCGGGCGGCGAGCTGGGCAAGGTCATGAGAAGACCGCCATTGTCTTACAATTTAATCTCCAGCGAACGGTGGCAACATGACGCCAAGATGTGCGCTACGCGCTTTCCGTGATTGAGTTGCCGACGTGGCCACTCGGCATGAGCATAAGTTGTTCGTCGGCTATGGAGGCATCGAATGTCGTCAAAGCAACGCTATCGTCGGGAAGCTGGCCAAGAGTGGTCGGTCAGAGGTCACGAGCTTCACATATCGTTGGAAAACACCGGTGCCGGAAGCGAAACTGTTCCGATCCACCGTCCACGTGAATCAAAAGCCCTCCAACTGATTGATTCAAGCGGAAGCCGTGAGGTAACGATCTCCCCGTCTCTTTTTGCGCACAACTCGCTCCCACGTTCTTTGTCGTCGATGCGCGCGCCTCGTATTTCCGCACCGTTCGACAGCTGTCCAGCATGGAGGATCGCGCTATTCGGTCAATTGACTTTGAGAATTTCCGAGCCGCCGGTTTTCACGTCAATAATGCGCTCCAATTCTTCGCTCCCGTCGGGACCCCAGCGCATGCAACCTGGATCTCCGACTTGCTGAACGCAGCGAAAACTTTTCAGGACCGTGGTTCAAATGTCGAGTGCAAAACGACAGGGCATCTCCGTGATTCACTTATGCCCCCGTTGTAACGATCCCGGCCAGCAGTTTCTCAAGCGCCAGTGGATCCAGCGGCTTCACCAAGTGAGAAGCAGCTCGGCAATCGGGAACGTTTCGATGGGCTGGGGTCTCAGTTGCTTCACCTTCTTTCACCAACGAGCGTAAGAAATGGCCGAAGACCACAGCGCGTACAAGCACGACGCGAGCGACAAGAAGCTTGACCAATCGGCAGCCGCGGCGGAGGCCAGCGAGACAGCGGCCGCCTCCAGTCCGCATCCGGGGCACGACCCCGAGAAAATCCGCAAGCACGACGACGTGGGAAAGGATCGCCTGTTTGAAGGTCGGATTCAGCGCGACGACGCCGATAAGGAAAGCGACCGGAATCGGTTGGAAAAAGACGTGGCCCGTCATCATCACACCGCGGATGAGGTGGGCACGATCTCTGACACGGACACGCACTCGAAGCGGAAGCACTGACCGTCTTCGCGTAATTTTGGCGGGTTCGTTTTAGTCGTTCGTCACTGCGTGCGCCGGGAAGCAGTGTGTCAGTTTCGGACTCCGTCGCGTTGACGAGCGAACCCACACCATTGCCGGCGCGCCGTCTTTTAAGAAAGGCTGTTAACGCTGTCCCCGGACACAGTGTGGGGCGGAGGGGGCGTGAGGTCGACGAGCAGGAATATGTTGCCGTACAGGTCTGCCACGTGCGCGAATTGCGCGCCGTCGGCAGTTTCGAGCGGCCGCACGACAGCGCCTCCTGCGGCCTCGGCCCGCGCGAGTGCCGCGCGGACGTCGGGTGTGTAAAATACCGCCAGCGGCTCGTCGCCCGTCTGCCGGCCGACGCGTTCCGAGTCCGCTTCGCTCGCCCGCATGAGCCAAACCCCGACCCCCGGCACGCTACCGAAACCAAGGTGCAGGTACCGACCCCCCGACGCGGTCGGCCCGTCGAACAGCACCGTCGCGCCGAAGGCCGCGCGGTAAAAAGCGAGCGCCGCGTCATATTCGCGGACGAGCACGACGATGCGGCCGAGTGTGAGCGGCGACGCGTCAACGAGAGGGAGAACGGCGAGTGTCATGCGTGCAATGAAGGTTTATGGAGGCGCTTAGCACTCGCGCTACTTCTTTTTTCCCATCACCATCTTAGGCGCGTCTTCCGCAAACGAATAGGCGCCCTTGGGGCACATCACGCTTGGATTGGTCGCCGAGAACACGCCGGCCGGATTGTGCTTCCACAGCCAGACGTGCAAATCGTAGTGAACGAGGCCGTCGGGCATGATTGGCTTGTGACCCGCCATCGGTCCCTCCAGCCGCTGACCGAAGATCGTCGGCACCGACTTGACCGCTTCGACCGGCACAAACCACTCGGCGGCGGCGAGTTTGAGCTTCGCGCCATCCATCTCGTAGATCAGCACCTGCGGTTTCGCAGGATCGAGCGCGCGCCCAATCAGTGCGCCATTGAGAAAGTGCACGCCCATGCCACCGGCCACGTACTTCATGCTGCCCTCGCCGCCGCCGCGCGGATATTCCACGCAGCCCAGCGTGGAGAGATACCCGTCGTGCACCGCGAGCACGGGGTCCTGATATTTGTCCAACGCGGCCTTCACCTTTTGCAGTTCAGGCGAGAGGACCGGCGCGCTCATGTTGGCGTTCGCGACCGGCTTCGCGGTCTGCGCGCCGATCGCGGACGTGGTACCGACGGCGACGACGATGGCCCCACCGGCCAACACTAATGCGGAACGTCTCTGAAGACGCACGAGACATGCTGCAATGCACTTGACAATCACGGAAACTCCTTGTTGAAGGAGTCGGAACGATCGGTCCCAACGCACGCTTCGTCAAGAAGTTGGCCGGCGAGCTTGCGTCGTCTGCGCTGGCGTGCGCTCAATTACGCTCCGGCCAGCGCAACAGTCATCCAGAATTTAATTGGCGCTTGCGGGCGGAATGTACTAGTTCATGACCGTATCGCGATGGTGTGTCGTGCATCGCCGCGTGGTCCACACTCTCGCTACTCAAATAATGCTACGTCCCGTCGTTCTGTTCGTTGTCGCTACTGCGTCGCTGCTCGCGACGATCGCGGCCACCAATCCGTTGCGTTCGACCAGTGCGCAGCAGCCGGCCGTCACCGCACTCGTTGGTGGAACGCTCATCGATGGCAACGGTGGCGCGCCACTCGCGAACAGCGTCGTTCTCGTTGCCAACGGTCATATCACGGCCGTCGGTCGTGCGGGCACGCTTGCTGTACCCGTTGGTGCGACGGTGATCAGTACTGTCGGCATGACGCTGCTGCCGGGGCTCTTCGAATCACACGCGCATCTCATGCTGGTTGGACACGGCAACTACGCGCACTGGGATAGCGTCTATCCGGCGCGTCTGGAACAGGACGTGATTCCGGCTGCCGCGCGTCAATCGTTGCTGCACGGCGTCACGAGTGTGCGCGATTTAGGCGGGCCGCTTGAGCCGATTATGCGCGTGAAACGAAAGATCGATCGCGGCGAGTTGCAGGGCGCGACGATTTATACGTCCGGTCCGTTTCTGCAGCACTCGCCATATCCTGGCACTGAAGGTTTTCGTTGGGGCATT
This sequence comes from Gemmatimonadaceae bacterium, assembly GCA_025362635.1. GTDB lineage: Bacteria > Gemmatimonadota > Gemmatimonadetes > Gemmatimonadales > Gemmatimonadaceae > Gemmatimonas. Next base: position 5,089 of record JANYFO010000234.1, read on the forward strand.
AATGGTGTCGCCGATGCTCGCGCCAAAGTGAATATGCTGGCGGATGGCGGTGCGAGTGTTGTTAAGCTCATCGATCAGGATGAGATGACGATGGATGAAGTACGCGCGATTGTGGACGAAGCACACAAACGGAAATTACCGGTTGTTGCACACGCACATCGGCCGGAAGAAATTCGTCGCGGACTCGCGGCCGGTGTCGACGACTTTGAGCACACCGGACTCGCCACAGCGCCCGAGTATCCCGCCGACATCATCGCCGCGTTGCACGCGCGTACGGCGCAGGGCAACCGTCCGCCGCTGTACTGGACGCCGACCATTGATGTACTCACCAACTACAGCACGCGTCGCGATCACGCGGCGTACACGCGCGACCCGCAATGGTACGAGGGATTGCCCGCTGACATCACCGCCGATATCAAACAATCGCTCGTGCGTCTGGATACGCTCTCGTACTATCGATTTGTGCCGAATCGCCGGTCGACATTGGCGCCGAAGTTCAAACAGCTACGCGAAAGCGGTGTGCGATTACTCATCGGCACGGACGCCGGCGTCCCCGCCAACTTTCACGGTTACGCGACCGCTGAGGAGATGGTGACGTGGGTGCGCACCTACGGCATGGACCCGATGGAAACCATTCGCGCGGCCACGTACTGGCCAGCACTGTCGTTAGGCGTGCTCGATCATGTGGGCACCGTTGACGTCGGCAAAGATGCCGACATCATCGCGGTGCGCGGAAATCCGTTGATGGATATGTCGCTGCTGCGCAACGTGGTGCTGGTGATGAAGTCTGGCAAACGGGTGAAGTAACGCGTGCAACAATTGCAGGACACGCGCCTGCACCGCCCCCCCTCAGCGACGTACTCGACTTACACCCAATTAGTTGATGCCTAACGAGGCTGTAGGATAAGTCTCTCTGGAACGCTGCGCGATTTCTGAGAAAAAAACAACAGCCACACGTGCGCGGAGATCGACGATCGTCGTCTCGCGAATGAGTGCGGTATGGTTCAATTCTGACGCATGCACTTCGCGTCGACTTATCCTACAGCCTCAACGCACGCGTTCTGTTGCAGCGCAAGGTTAGGTAGCCCTACGGGCGGTTAGGGATATACCGGACGTTGGACAACTCGGCGAAGTGCGCGCTCATGGTCCAGCCGGTCGAGCTTGTGCGTCACCGCGAGCTGGGCCGCGCTCAAGGCGATACCCGCGTCAAGAGTGACGACCTTCCCTCGATGGAGCATCGCCGCAATCTGAAGCGCCGCATTTTCGTCGCGTTGCTGCAGCACCCGCCGCGTGACTTCGACCAACACGATCGTCGGCACGAGGAGTTCATCGACGCCTTCGATGAACTCCGCAAACTGCCTCGCCTGCGGGCCCGCCGCGAAGTATTCGAGCCAGACCGAGGAATCGATCAGGTGCACACGCGATCCGGCTCACGTATGATGGTCGTGTCGATGCCCTTCAAGAATCCGCGCATCTTCCGCATGGGTTGCACGGGGATGAACTCGACGCGGTTCTGGTACTGGAGCACCTGTACCTTCTGCCCAGGCTCGAGCCGCAGCGCTTCGCGAATTTCCCGCGGTATGACGACTTGGAACTTGGGCGAGACGGTGACGATAGCCATGCAAATCCTCATCGATTGACCTATTGTACAACGATATCCTGATCAATAAAACAAACGCAAGCGGCTGACAGGGCTACCTAACGCTCGCGTTGCTGCTGCCAGCAATTGCAAAGAGGCAGTCATTGCTCGCTGACGGCATCCTATGCCAATTCGCTGTAGTAGAACGCAAGGTTAGACCGCCGTCGCCCGATTCCGCCGGCGGTTTGCACTTTTCCGAGGACGGTGGCACGAGGCCTGGCGAAGACTCCGCGCGCGGCGAAGGTTTGTCTCTCCCGCCGCATTGGTTAACTCTAGCCTCCACGCCCGAATGCCATCTGCCCCGAAGGCCGGGATTCTCGCCGTTCGCCGACAAAGCGGATATAAGGATATTCCTGGCGTTCGGTACCACTTCCCGAAAGCCAACGACCTCGAGGATGTGCTTAGTCTCGTAGACGCCCTCGTGCTCCTCTACGAGCCTCGACGCGGCGGCACGTCAAATTCGTCGGGAGGTCGCAGTGCCTTCACCGCATTTGCCTTCATCGATCGTGTCTGGGATGATCAGGAAGACCCGACGCATGCGTATTTGAGCTATCGGTACTTCACCGAGTTCATTCGCGTCGTGCCGCTGAGCCGCACCACTGTCTCCGCGCAGTCACTGCAACAAGCGGTACGTCCGGTCGACTACCGCGAGGCCGAGGCGGCGGTGCAGTATGGGCTCTTCGTGGAATCGTCCGCAGGACTGGCGAGGCAGGGGCTTACAGATCTCGATGTCCTCACCACGGTGCGCGAGACACGAGAGGTCATCTCGAATCGTGCCGTTCGCGATGCGACCTTCCGGGTAATCCACCCTTTATTAATCGACGCCGTAAGTGGAGCTACGCTGCGCGTGCAAGTTTCTGTGCGGGCGTGATCCCACTCAACGCCATATTCGGTCGCTCGTTGTTGTATGTCCAGCGCCAGCGTGTCGCGGATTCCTGCACGTCGGCGATGCGCTCGAAGAGCCACGGCGAGAGCCAGTCGGTCCGCACGGTGCGAGTGTAGCGTTCGACCTACGCGTGCTGCTGCGGTTTCCCTGGTTGAATGAAGTCGAGATGCATGTGCCGCTGCTTGGCCGACGCATGCATGATGTGGCTGATATACTCAGGTCCATTATCGCAGCGAATGCGCTCCGGTGGTCCGCGCCACGTGATCAGCTGCTTGCGTGCGCGCCCGACGCGCTCTGCCGGTAACGACAGATCGGCCTCGATCGTGAGGCCTTCGCGGTTGACATCGTCGATCACGGTGAAAACCCGAAACGTGCGCCCATCGCTGCGTTGATCGTGCATGCAATCCATCGACCACGTCTGATTGATCGCGTCGGGCACCGCTTAGGGCTCCGGTGTCGCGCGCACCAGTCGTTTCTGCGGTGTGATGCGGAGATGCAGTGCGAGCAGCCGATAGATCCGAGCGACGCGTTTGTGGTGCCAGTCACACGGCTTGATGTTGCGCAGAGACAAAAAGCACAAGCCGAAGCCCCACGAGCGATGGGCCGAAGTGAGCCGCACGAGCCAGTCGGTGTTCTCGTCGGCATGCTTTCAGCAAAATGTGACGGCAGCCGCGAAGCACGAGAGCGGCGAGCCTACTTCTGTCTTTACTTCCATGTCTTGTATTCGTCGGGCATGCAAACTCGGCAGGGATGGTAGCCCGCCGCGATCGCCGTCGCTTCGACTGCGAAGAACACGCGCTGTTGTTCGTAGCCGCGTCCGATATCGAGGGCGCGGCGCGCGAGCTTGCAATCGAGTCGGCCATAACGGCGTTCCTTGCGATATCCGCCGAATGTTCCGGGGGTGGAGCTGGTGACCCGCGATCCGTCGGGACCGATCAGGACGTAGAAATGTTCTGTTGCCATGGCTGAATAATACCCACTACAGTCCGACTTTGAGGCTTGTCGAGAACGTCCGGTGCGGGAACGGATGAAACAGGAAATATTTGCGATTCAGCAGATTGTCCGCACCAAGTGATGCGGCGAGCCGTTGGTTAAATACATAGTTGATGTGTGCGTCGGCCACAAACCACCCGCTGAAGCCTTGATAAACGTTCGGATTCACATCGCTGTTGTCGAGCGTGGTCCAGAGTCCGCTGCTGTATCGACCCGCCAGTGAGAGGGCCAGCTTCGCGGACGGGTGGTACGTAGCCACGAAATTGGCGCGCCAGTCAGGGATGTTCGGTAAATGCTTGCCGATCGCAGCGTCGGCGTCGGCCGTGGCGCTTGCCCGTCCGGACAAGGCCAGCGTTCTGGCGTCGAGATACGTCATACTCGTCGACAGATCAAGTGCGCGTACCAGCACTCCGTTTTCAGCCAACACCAGCTCTGCGCCGCGTGCCCGTACATGATCGACATTCGACACGTATGAATAGAGCGTGTTCGACCCCGTGACGAGCGGCTTGAACTGCGAGATGATAGCGTCGTGCACATCGTCGTTGAACAGCGACAGCTGCGCTTTGCTGCGGGCGAATGATCGCTCGATGCGCAATTCCGTCGCGAGCACATCATCCGGCTTGAGATTTGGAGCTGGGGACGTGAACGTCGTGCCCGTCGATACCAACTGATACAACTCCGCGGCGGTGGCAAAACGATACGCCTTGCCGACGGAACCGGTGATCGTCCAATCAGGTGATGGGTTCCAGGCCACTGTTGCCTTGGGTGAAAGCTTTTCCGCATTCACAACGGGCTGCGTAATGGTCGTTGCACCGTTCACGTTGTATCCGTCAAACGCTTTCCACTGCTCGTAGCGACTGCCGATTGTGAGTCGTAACGCAGGATTGATCGTCCAACTGTCCTGCGCCCATAACGCTGACGTTCGGGTTTTGCCATCACCTTCCGTTGCGACACTCGAGTGCACGGTGCCGACGGTCCAGTCAGGCGTGTTGTACGTCGGATTGAAGAGCGTGTACCGATCAACGTGCGCGCCAAAGCTCACTGTGTGCGTTGCCGCCGTGCCCCCAGCGTGCCAAGCACCCTTCGCATCAAGCGTTGACCAGCCCGTTCCTGACAACACTGCCACCCGTCCTGCGGCACCAAACGTCAACGCTGTCGATGACGCCGTCGTCGGCGTGCGCTGCCTGTCTGCGTTCATCTTGTAGTTCGTGGCCACGACTTCGTAGTCCCAATTTCCTTTCACATTGTCGCTGCGCAACGAAAAACTTTGCGACGCGTGCTTCTGCAGCAGACCATAGTAGCCGCTCGCAAAACCCGCCACGCCCGCATATGTCGGTTGCCCGGCCTTTTGCATGTATGGATCGACGCCCGCTTCGGCAAGGTTCTCCCAAAAGCCGTAGCTGTACGCGGCGCGCAATGACGGTGTGATATCGTACGCGACCTTGAGTTTCGCATTCGTCATCTGTGTGTGCAGCAATCCGCTCGCGCCCAACACGTTCGCGGCCGCATTCAGCTTATTGGTCGCAGCGAAGCCACCCGTCGTTCCACTCGGAAACGTTGACGCGATCACGTAGCTCAAGGGCTGGCTGTGGCTGTCCTGATAGTTGCCACTCACGCTGAAGGAAAACTTTCCGAACCGATCGCCGACACGAGCGGAAGTCTGCGACGTGCCGAAATACTTTCTGGTCGCATACAGATCGAACGTCTGCACAGACTGTGACTGCGTCAACGAGCCTTCCAGCTTAGCGGGCATGCGCGTCGTGATTTCCATGACGGCGCCCATCGAGTTGCCACCGTACGCTGCCGAAAACGGTCCGTACATCATGTCGATGCGCTCGATCTCTTCCGGCGACACAAGCCCCCAGCGCGGTCCACCGATGTTGTTGTTGTTCGCGATCAACGCCGACAGTGGCACGCCGTCCGCAAAAATCAAACTGCGCGCGCTTGAACTCACGCCCCACACACGTGTCGCCATCACAGCCTGCGTGTCCCCGTTGTTTCTCTTCCTTAAAAACACACTCGGCAAATATTTCACCGCGTCTTCAGTATCAACGAGGTTGACCGTCTCCTCGACATGCTTGGCCGTCACACTCGCTGACACGGGGAGCGTGAGTTTAGTGAGCGCCGATTTGCGATCGCGATCAGCATTGATCTTGATCCGGCCAAGCGCCGTGGCGGAGTCTCGTTTTGTGCTGTCCGGCTTGGAAATCGCGCGCTTGACGGTGTCCTGTGATGTGGTCGGTTTCGACTGCGCTCCGGTCGATGTGACGGCAAAACAGGAAAGAGCGACAAGCGCGAGGATGCGGTTCGAACGATTCATGATGATGGCGACGGTTGGGTGCGCGCACGTTCGTCGGCGTTCACGCGGTGCGTCGCGGAAGCACTCGACAGCGCACTGCAATCAGGTCAGCCAAAGACCAGGTCGCACCAACGCGCGAGCGCATCCCACGGATCGACGGGAACGGCAGACGAACTTGAAATGGAGTGCTACGCAGAAGGGGCGCAGCAGCGATAGATGGTATGCACTAGCGATAGTCCGGGACACGCGAACGTCGTGCTCGATGAGCGCGAACGTTCAGTCGGCTACGCGGTCAGCGGCGGTCCGTTCGCGTACGGAAGCGCGTGCGCGCGCTGCAGCGGAACGTGCGAGCATTCGGCGAACTCGGCACGCACGACATCGCTGATCGATTCAACTGCAAATTCCGGCGCGCGCACAGGCGCGGCTGCCGGTGACGCGGTACAACACTGGCCGAGGCAGCTGCAGCAGTTGTGTTCGTGCGGCGTGGGTAAATCGGTCGCCACGTTGCCGATCTGCAACGACCACGCCACAGTCGGCGTTGCTGCCGGCGCCGTTGTCGCGTGGTCCATCGTGCCAACCGATGGATCTGCGTGCGTGACGATGGTTGCTGCATGGTGCGCGTGAGACGATGCGACCGCTTGATCGGCGCCCTGCGTCGCGTGTACACCGTGCCCATTGTTCATCCCCGAATGCATCTGGCACGCGAACAGCCCGGCCGGCTCGGTGAGCGCGGTCGTGAACCAGACACCCCAAAGGGTGATCAGCGCCTGAAACCAAAGAGGACGATGTGCGATGGAATGTCGCACGGTGCGGCGGTGCATCTGAGAATGATAGATGAATCGGCGCTGATTTGCGACGGCCTATGTAGTCGTCGCGATTCCGGCCAACCCTCAGCGCTTGGCCGCTTTCGCGTCTAGGCCGAGCGGCACGAACACGCCCTCGCCTATTCCCCGGGACGTGACGCGGTAGACGCTGATTCCCGATGTGAAAAGCGTCCCGGGTCCCGGCGTCGGAGCGACCACGGCTGACACCTGATCAAAACGTGTCGGCATTCCCGCGAAGCGGATCGTCTCGCGAATGTGCACATGCCCGGCCAGTGCGAGCGGATACGGATGACCGTAGATGCGGGCCAGTAGATCGCGTGCGTTGCTGACGGTGTGGCGAAACGATGTCTTCCCGGCCACCGTGATGCTCGACGGTGCGGGCGGCGCGTCACTGTAACCGTTGACCGTTTCCGACGACGAAAAAAGGGAATGTGATTGAAGGTGACAACGGGCATCGTTGGCGGCAGCAGAGCGAGATCCCGGGCAAGCCACTCCAATTGCAGACTGTCGACGTGTTCCGGCCACGATCGATCTGATTCTGGCCGAGCACACGCGCTACGGCTGGGGGCGCGCGCAAGATCTTGAAGCGGCTCCAGACGCTCCATCCCGAGCACGCGTGGCCCGCCCGCAGCACCGTCGCGGATATCCTCGCACGCGCACGCACTGGAAGCATCCGGGCGCGGCCCCGCTGCACACGACCGCGCCAAACCAAGTGTGGACGATCGCTTTCAAAGGACAGTTCCGCACGCGCGATGGCGTGTACAGCTATCCACGGACCATCGTCGACCACTTCAGTCGGTATGTGCTCTGTTGCCAGAGCTTTCCCGACGTCAAAGCGGCGGGTATGTTCCGAGAGCTGCGACGCTTGTTTCGCCACCATGGGTTGCCCGACGCGATGCGCAGCGACAATGGCGCGCCCTTCGCCTCGAATGGCATTCACGGTCTCAATTGCCTCAACGCGTGGTGGCTGCAACTCGGCATCGTGCATCGACGCATGACGCCGGCGAGTCCGCAGGAAAACGGCGCGCATGAACGCATGCATCGCGTGTTGAAAGCCAAGGCCACGAAACCGGCGGCGGCCAATGCGAAACTGCAGCAACGCGTCTTCAACACGTGCGTACACACCTACAACGAGGTGCGACCGCATGAAGCGCTGAACGACGAAACCCCAGCGTCGCGTTGGCACCCGTCTCTTCGCCCGCTGCCCACGCGCATCATTCCACCGACGTACCCGGGCCACTTCGAAGTGCGACGCATCAGCACCGCCGGCACGTTCCGCCTCCACAACGGACAACAGTTCCTAACGCAAGCGTTAAACGGCGAGATGATCGGCCTCGAAGAAGTGCGCGACGGCCTCTGGAATGTGCTCTACTACGACACCTTGCTCGGGCGCTTTGACGAGCCATCCCGGACCATCACCGGCGCGCCTTCGCTCAAGAAAGACTGTTAACGATGTCCCCGGACAACGTGTCACCTATCTCCCCGACTGTTCATGCTCACGGATCTCTGTACCCGTTCGCCCGCGCGACTCGCCCTAACGCGCCTTTAACGGTGATATCCAACTGGGAGCCCTCTCGATAGTCGGCGGGAGCGACGAAATTAACTCGTCCTTCTGCGATCAGGTTGTATAGAACCTTCTGTGCCTTGGGCTCGCTCGACTTCTCCGGATCGAATACCGCTATAGAGTGCCCCCCTTGATCTCGAACCATTTTCATTGCGGGGATGTCAGTTTCGCCATCGCCGAGGAATACAATCCTATCGAAGGGAATGGGTCGCTCGGCGGGTGGTGTCCAACGATTGATGAACGAGTTGTCCCAGATGTTGGTGATCCCTTTGTTAATGCGAAAAAGGTGCTGCGTCTTCGTGGTGTAGTTGACGGCGGTCCCGGGCCAGACTGCGATCTCATTCTCGTAGATGAATTTTGACGCGAAGACGTACGTGCAGTGATCGTATACGGAGCACCCACGGATGATCTCGTAAATTCCGGACGATACGATGTAGTGTTCGAGGTTGAGTCCGCGCTCTGCGCCGTAAGCGTTCATCCTGCCGAACCAGGTGTCGACTCCCTCGAAGAGCGGTAGATCGGCGCCGTGCTTCTTTAGCATATCCCGGGTCACCGACGCTCCCTGCTCATCCGCGACCGCCAGCATTCGCCACATGTAGACCAGAATCTCGTCAACATTATGGCTCTTTGTGATCTGCTTGACTTCGCTCCAAAAGTCTGATGGTGCAATTCCCATTGCCGGCATAAACGAGTGTTCTTGCATACTGCCAGGAGCAAGCGTGCCATCGAAGTCGTATACCAATGCAGTGCGGACAAGCTCAATAGTCATGAGGTTTCGGATGAATGAAAGTTTGGGAGCGATCTAAACGCCGCGTTCTGCTGCAGCAGCAACGCAAGGTTAGGTGGCGGGTGCAGCGGGCGATCTGCTACGACAGTACCCGGAATGATCGTGCTGCATCAACTCGGCATCGTCCGCCCACTTATGCCGGCTCCGAGTCTTCGAACTGAGAGCCGGATGTGTTGGCCAGCCCCGAGAAGAACTGAACGATCTGGCCTACCGCCATTATCCCGACGAAAGTCGCGAACACCGTCGAGAACTCCGGACGTACGAAGGCGACAAGTAGCATCGAAGCGACGTATGCCAGCCGCGCAAAGACGACCACATTCAACGACGCGTCGCCTCCCCCACCTTGCGCCTCCTTCTGAGCCATCCAGCCCCACGGGCCAAGCGCGACGCCGTAAGACCAGACGAGCATAGGGATCCAAGTACGCTCAGTTGCGCGACTTAGGAAGAAGCTCATGATCCACAGGCTCCATGCCGTCATCGCAGCCGCGACACAGAGATTCGCAAGTGCTGAGGCGCCGAGGTAGCCGAAGCGCGATCCGCGCTTCGCGGCAGCCAGCCCGGCAGCTCCGATGGCCGCGCACGGCAACAGCACGATCGCTAGCGCAAAATGTGAAACCAGTGCGCCGAGGACACCAATTGCAATCACGCGCCACTCGCTAAGGAATGCGAGCCAGATGCCAGAGACAAGTCCGCCGAGATTGTTGAGGATCGCAAAGATCCCAGCTAGCGCGGTCAAAGCACCAATGACGGCTTTCATCGACGAGTCTCCGATAGAGCAAAGTGAATGTGACCAGAGAGCCGCTTAACGCTCGCGTTCTATTGCATGGCCTTTCAGCAGGATGCCGCCAGCGACCGTCGGGAGCAAGGCCACAATCGTTGAAAGCTCTGTCAGCAGCAACGCAAGGTTAGGCATCAAAGCGTGGCACGGATGGCGACCCGGCGTGCCCCGTGCGCTCGTGGTGCCAGAGCGAGTAGAGCAGCAACACCGCACCGACGGAAATGCCGGCGTCGGCGAGGTTGAACACGAAGAACCGTGTCGCGCCGATCCCCAGATCGAGGAAATCGACCACGCCGCGATTGGAAATGACTCGATCGAGCAGATTCCCGACAGCGCCGCCGGCGACGAGCGCCAAACCCACCATCGCGAGGCGACCAGCCCGGGCGGCGGGGCGATACCACCACGCGAGAACGACCAGCATCGCCAGCGCACTGCCGATGAGCACCCAGCGTTGGTACGGACCAAACTGCGTCGAGAACGACGCGCCCGCATTGTACTCCAGCGTCACGCGGACCAGGTCCGCAACGAACGGCTTGGGGTGCGCATGCAGCGCGACGGTGGCTTCAACCGCCCGTTTGGTCGCACAATCGGCGAGCACCAACACACTGGCCAGCGGCCAGAAAATTCGACTTGGGGAGCGCATTTCTTGGATCGAGGAGAAAGAAAGAACGAGTAACGTGCCTGCCTTACACCCAAGTTGGCCGCTTGATGCCTAACTCTCTATTCACCTGCATCAAATCCTACAGCCTCTGCCTGAACTCCTGCAACCCGCGCAGCATACCCGCTACCCCTCAACCAGCCCGTCGGCCGGACTCCGCACTCCCAAGCGTCCACGATTGAGCACATGTGTGTAAATCATCGTGGTGCTCACATCCGTGTGACCGAGCAGCTCCTGTAGGGTGCGGATGTCATAACCGTCCTCCAGAAGGTGCGTGGCAAACGAATGGCGCAGCGTGTGACACGTCGCGTGCGCCGACAGCCCGGCTGCGCGAACCGCA
>JANYFO010000332.1 GCA_025362635.1 Gemmatimonadaceae bacterium
CACCACGAACGCGCTGCTGATGGTCACGCGCTGGTGACCAAGTACCCACGCAAGCGCGCGCTGATAGCGCAGCGTGAGCGCGTCGAACCATCGGTTAGGCGTTTCTCGCACATTTTGTAATAAGAACACGGCAATTGCCGGTACATATGTGAGTGCAAGCAGCAGTGAGCCAAGCACCGCGACGCAGACCGCAAACGCCATCGGTGCAAACATGCGACCTTCGAGACCCTCAAGACTAAAAATCGGTATGTACACGGCGATGATGATGCACACGCCGAAGACGATGGGACGTCCGACTTCGAACGCCGCGTCACGAATCAGCACGGTCCGCTCGCTTGGTGTCGTGCTCGGCGCATGACCGAGTCGTCGTACGAAGTTTTCGACCATCACGATCGACGCATCAACCAACAATCCAAAATCGAGCGCTCCAAGACTCATCAAATTTGCTGACACATGAAATCGCTTCATTAAAATGAATGCCACGCAGAGCGACAACGGAATGACCGACGCGACGATGAGTGATGCGCGAACATTACGTAAAAATAGAAAAAGAATAAGCGTAACGAGTAGTGCACCTTCGAACAAATTGCGGAACACGGTGCTCGTAGTACGGTCAACCACGTCGGCTTGATTGTAGAATGGTCGAACACGCACTCCGCGCGGAAGTAACGGCTTGATCGTTTCGAGACGAGCGAGTACGCGCGCAATCACCTCTCGACTGTTGGCCCCTTTGAGGATGACCACTGTGCCGGACAACGCTTCACCAATGCTGTCACGTGTCACAGCGCCCTCCCGTGGCATGGGCCCAATTTGCACAATTGCCACATCGCGTACATAAATCGGAATGCCACGCGCACGTGTGCTTACCACGATGTTGGCGATATCGGTCGCGTTCGACACACGACCAAGTCCGCGCACACGCAAGCGCTCACCGCGGTTTTCGATATATCCTGCGCCAAAGTTGTCATTGTTATTCGCCAATGCGACTTCAAGATCATGCAGTGTCAGGTTAAATCCTGCCAATTTCGCTGCGTCAACGTGCACCTGAAATTGTTGCACCATGCCGCCCCAAGAGTTGATATCCGCGACACCAGGTATGGTGCGCAGTTGAGGGCGAATCACATAGTCCTGCAAATTTTTGATCTCAATGGGCGACAGCGAGTCAGACTCCACAAGATACTGAAAAACTTCGCCCATCGCGCTCGCCGGCGGACCGAGCATCGGCTGTATCCCTGCGGGGAGATCCATCGCTGCGTCCAGCATTCGTTGCTGCACTTGCGCGCGCGCAAAATACAAATCGACATCATCGTTGAACGTCACGGTGATGACCGAAATTCCAGCTTTCGAAATGGAGCGAACATCTTCGGTACGCGGCATGCCGAGCATGGCCGTTTCCATTGGGAAGCTGATTTGCTTCTCGACTTCCTCGGTCGACAATCCTAAAGCGCTCGTCATCACGAGCACTTGATTCGGTGTCAAATCGGGAAACGCATCGAACGTAATGCTGGAGAATGCCCACACGCCTCCGGCGACGATGACGAGCACTCCTACAATGACTGCGATACGAAAGCGTAGCGCGAGGGCAATGAGTGTGTTGATCATGTCACATCTCCATCTTGGGCATGCTTGACCGCAACAATTGAGATTTTACGGCAAACGCGCCGGTGACGACAATGCGATCGCCGACGGCGAGACCATGGACGATCGCAGTCCGTGCGCGCTCCGAGACTCCAGTCTCCACCGCACGCGACGTAAATGTTGCGCTGCCATTGGCGTTTGGGCGCGCGATGAAAACGACCAAGCCGTTTCCTAAGCGCTGTACAGCCGAATCCGGTACGGTGATGGCGCGCTGATTCGCTTGGACCAACCACACTTTCGCAAACATTTCTGGGCGCAGTACGCCACGTGTATCGGCGACCACCGCGCGAACGGGTAGCGCGCGCGTGAGTGAGTCGAACGTGCCGGACACACTCTGTATGCGAGCATCGAAGGTATCGCGGGCCGCTGCGCCGACAACGAAGCGCAAGCGCATGCCGACGCGCATCGAGCCAGCTTCCACTTCTGGTACCGAGACGCTCAGCCACAGTTGCGTGGGATCGGCGATGGTGAGCAGCGGTGTTCCTGCCATGACAACGGCTCCGGGCATCACATCACGCGATGTGACGACACCGGCGATGGGCGCACGAATCACGATCTGTCCTGCAACACCCTCCACTCCAAGCTGCGCCATCACGGACTTCACACGGGCAAGTTCTGCGCGTGCTTGCGCCAGCGCCGCTTGCGCAAGTTCGCCGTCGGCGACCGCGCGCTCGACGTCTTGGCGTGGAATGGCTTTTAACGCGAGGAGTCGCTCTGCGCGATCACGTGCACTGCGAGCGTATGCGGCAGCCGCCGTTCGTGAATTGACCTCGGCCTCACCTTTTGATTTATCTGACAGCATCATCGCCGCTTGCTGACTTTGCATCGTGACCAAACGGTCGCCGACCGCAATGCGCTCACCCGGACTGACGTGGACGGTCAGTACGCGACCTTCGGTCAAGGCACCGAGTCTCCGGGAGTGATCGTCGTTTGTCGTAATTCGCCCGGGCAATTCTACCGAGCCAGCGATTGAGCGTTCATTCACCGACTCCCACGTTACCACGCCATTTTTCAACTCCGCGGCGGAGAGCGTGACGGTGCCTGCGGCAACGGACGCGCTATCCGGAGGTCTCTTGCTCATACCCGGCATTTCTTTCATGTCGGGCATGTCTGTCATGGACGGTATCGCCTGTACTTTCTCCTTCGTTGCCGCAGGTTGCTTCGCGTCACACGCAGCGACCATCGATATCACAACGAGTGCAGCACCGATCGCGCCGAGCGGACCGGACGATTGCGTACAGATGTTGAGCAAACGACGAGTTGTATCCATCATGGACGATCTTTCCGTGGCGATTGGGCGGCACGCGCTAACGCATCGCTCATAGTTGGCATGTTGGCGATGTTCTCAGCACCGATCACTGCGTGCAACTCGAGCATGCTCAAGCGCTGCGCAAATAGCGTGCGATAAAACAATTGACGGGCGTCGGCAAGCGCTCGTGAAGCGTCGAGGACCTGCAGGAGTGGCACGGCACCTTCTCGATACGCACCAAGGGTGATCGCACGTGCCTCTTCTGCGCGTCGCAAATAGCCAGCTTGTAACGCGCGCATTTGCTGCGACAACGTGCGCGCTGCTTCGAGCGCACCGGCAACTTCGGCGACGATTTGCCTTTGCATCCATGCTGCATCTTGCTGTTGCGCGCGGAGTTCCGATGTGGCGCGATATATCTCTCCGCGGTTCTGATCAAAAAGCGGCAACGGAATCATTAGTCCCGCCATAAACGATCGCGCACCAGCCGTAGATTTTTCGCCGATCATGCCGCTGGCTTCGCGAAATACCGCGGATTGCTCAAAGGCGCGACTTGCTCGTGAGGCTGCGATGCGAGATTGCGCTGCGGCGAGATCCGAACGTAGGAGGCGCGCCAGCTCGATCACTTGATCGAGCGCGGGAAACACGCGAGGTATGTCCGCAGAATCGGCGGACACTGTAATCACGGAATCGATGTCGACGAATGCGGCAAGCAGCGCGTCCGAGCGGGCAACTTCAATGCGAGCGAGTGCCACCTCCGTCGCCGCAGCGTCGCGCTCTCCTTGTAAACGCAGGAGATCGACTTCGGCGGCTGCACCCTCTCGCACGCGGATCTCGGTGTAGCGCACCAGGGAATCAAGCCACAATTGCACATCGCTTGAGGCAACGAGTGCACGCTGCGCGAGCGCGAGTCGGTAGAAAGACCGCGCCGCATCAAGCGCGACGCGTTGCGCGGTGACGCGGAGTTCGGCACCAGCCGCGTTCACGAGTTCATTCGCTTGTCGTGCGCGAGGACGCCGTTGGTACACACTGGCCAACGGTACGGTGACGAATGTCGAAATTTCACGACTCATCGTGCTCGAAGATGCACGACCCGGAAATGGTCCGTTCTCTTCTTGCCAAGAAAGCATTGGATTGCCGAACGCTCGCGCCGTTGTGCGCGCGCCGCGTGCCGCCTCCACACGATACGCGGATGCCGCGATCAATGGATGGTGCATCGTGACGCGCGTCAGGACAGAATCGAGCGTCAGCGGATGAGCTTGCGCTCGCGTAGCGGATGACCACGCACACCATATAAGCGTAGCCGTGGCGAGTCGGCGGTAGTGATAACGCACCGGACGTGTACTCCTTGAAATGTGCGACCCACGTCGACGAGTGCACAGTCGGCGACCATGAGCGACGCAACGATGTTGGATTTGGTGAAACAAAGGACTGGTCGTCTCGCGGAATGCACGCGCGATCACGACGGACCTGCGGCCGTGCTACGTTAGCGGCGGAGGAACGAGCGGTATCGGTTCAACACTGCGCACAATGTCAATCACAGCCAAATAAATCTGCCCTTCGGGCGATAGCGCGCGTACTTGCACTGACGCGACGGTGCGCAACGCCACGCAGTGATCGCACCCACAGCCAATCGCATCGTGCGCTGTTTCACGCTCGCTAACAGACATCATCGCCGTGGTGTCCGTCGGCGTGTCGACCGCCGTCATACAAGACACCACGGACGAGCCCGTCCGCCCAAATACGTGCGACAGCAGCACGTCAAATGACGAGCAGCCGAGACACCACACGGTAAGGAGCGCGGTAGCGAGTCGCGCAAGACGATTGGGGAGGGTACCCATGCGGAGGAAAGTACTCGCGCCTGGAGGTGGGGACTAGGGACTAGGGGTTAGGGGTTAGGGGTTAGGGGTTAGGGGTTAGGGGTTAGGGAATAGTCCCTCATCCCTCATCCCTATTCCCTATTCCCTCATCCCTACCATCCTACCATCAACTGGAGTAATACGCGGCGTTTTCCTCAACGTAGCCTTTGGTCAAATCGCAACCAAAGGCGCGAGCGGTACCCTCGCCGACGCCCAGTGTGACGTCAAGATCCACCACATCACGCGCCAGCGTGTCGCGTACCACGGCGTCGTCAAACGACAATCGCTCGCCATTGCACACCACTTGAAACGCGTTAATCCACGCGTCGGTCCGCTCCGGATGAATTGTGCAATCGAAGCACTTGCCGATCGCCATCAGTAATCGACCCACATTTGGATCAGCGCCGTGCACCATGGTCTTGATCAACGGGGAATTCACGATCGACTTCGCCACCACATGCGCTTCTGTGTCATTCAGTGCGCCACGTACTGTCACGCGAATGAGCCGTGTCGCGCCTTCACCATCACGCGCCAGTGTTTCGCACATGCGCAC
>JANYFO010000350.1 GCA_025362635.1 Gemmatimonadaceae bacterium
CATTTTTTGTGAGCTGCTCAATCACGCCGCTGGATACGTCGAGCAAATACAATTCGCTGACGAGTCCAACTTCCAACGTGCCACGGAAGTAGCGATCGTTTTTCGTGCCGCGAAACCCAATCCACTTATTGTCAGCGGACAGGGTCACGTTGTCGACGCTCAGGTCGTCGCCATGCGTGAGTCGTTTGCTCTGCCGCGACGTGACGTCGTACGCCCACAGATGCATGGGCGGCTCTACTTGATTGCGAATGCGAACGTCGAATTTTTTCTCCATTCGCTTTTTCTCGTCAGCATCGAGCGTATCGGACGCGAGAAAATACATCGTTCGGCTGTCGTTGGAAAACCGCCACCACCGGATGGGTGTGGTGTGCTTCGTCAGCGGCACAGCCTTGACGCTATCCATGCCAGCGACCGGCATCACCCAGACTTGACTCTCGTCCGACTTTCCGGCCGCAAACGCGAGCCATTTGCCGTCCTTTGTAAAGGCAAACGCACCGACGCCGTCTTTTGCGTCGGTTACGCGTCGCGCCTCCCCACCGTCGGGTCGCATCCAAAAAAGTTGATTTGCCGTCGCATTCCCCACAGGCGCATCGCGATTGGACGCGAACACAAACGATTGCGCATCGGGTGTCCAGCGCGGCGCGGTTTCGTTCTTGTCCTTCGTAAATGTGAGTTGCCGCGTATCCGGCACGCCGCGTGCCATCGACACGATGTAGATGTCGGATTGCCGCTTCGCTTCTTTCCAGTCCGGTGTGGAGAGTGAATAAAGCATCCACTGTCCATCCGGACTTACCGCCGGCGCGCTGGCTTGGCGGGTTTGCTGCATGTCCAAGAAGGTCATGGGTCGCGCATTTTGCGCGTTCGCGATGACGGGTGCGAGGAACAGGACCGGGAACAGGCGGCGAGGCATCGGCAAGGTCGTGAACAAGGGGTTTGGTTGGCAGTTCAACAACTCCCGCAAGCTGCCGCGCATCGCGTCTCGCTGGAAGCCCCTCTGCGACATACACCCGTTCTCAACGCTCCCGATTGCGCAGAGCGCGTACTAGGCTATACGTGCTGGCGCGGTGGCGTCAGAATTACTTCGTGGCTTCGGTACGTGATTGCGCTTACGAAACCCAAACATTTTATGCCCGAACTTCATCCGCGCGCGGCCCGCTTTCCACCTGGTCCCACATCGCGGTATCCCGGCGATTTCATGTTCCGGATCAGTCGTGACTTTTTCCAGTTCTTTCGCGGACTCGTCGACGAATATGGGGACGTCGTTGGATTCCGCATGGGCAAACAGCCGTTTGTCGTGGTCAATCATCCCGATCTCATACGCGATGTCCTGGTCACGCAGCAGCGTTGTTTCGCGAAGGGACGCGCGCTTGAACGTATGCGTCGATTGCTTGGTAATGGACTGCTAACGAGTGAGGGTGAATTCCATCTGCGCCAACGTCGCCTCGCGCAACCCGCGTTTCATCGTGATCGCGTGGCTGGCTATGCCACGTCAATGATTCACTACGCGGGTCGCTGGCGCGATCGATGGGAAGATGGCAGTACCGTGGACATGCACGAAGAGATGATGCGTTTAACGCTTGCCGTTGTCGGGAAGACGCTTTTTGACGCGGATGTTGAGGCGGAATCGCACGAGATTGGTGACGCGCTCGGTTACGTACTCAATTCGTTCAGCGTGTCGATGCTTCCGTACGCGGAGTTGCTCGAAAAATTACCGCTTCCATCAACGCGAAAGTTTGCTCGCGCGCGCAATCGGTTAGACGAAACCATCTATCGGATGATTGACGACCGACGCGCAAGCGGCGATGACCGAGGCGATTTGTTGTCGATGCTGATGCAGGCGTCGGACACGGAAGGCGACGGCTCAGGCATGTCCAATGAACAATTACGCGATGAAGCGTTGACGATTTTTCTTGCCGGACACGAGACCACCGCCAATGCGATGACGTGGACGTGGTACCTCTTGTCGCAGCATCCGAACGTCGTCGCACGCTTGCATGCGGAAGTCGACGCGCTGGGTGGCGAACCCGTTGCCGCCGATGTGATGCGCCTACCATACGCGCGCCAAGTCGTTGCGGAGTCAATGCGCTTATATCCGCCCGCTTACGCCATTGGTCGACGAGCGTTGGTCGCGTGCGACATTGGTACGTTCACAATTCCTCCGCGCACGATCGTGCTGACCAGTCCGTACTTGCAGCATCACGATGCGCGATGGTTTCCCGAACCGGAGCACTTTGATCCAGATCGTTGGACGGTGGAGCGGATCGCTGAACGACCGAAGTTTAGTTACTTCCCATTCGGAGCGGGTACCCGCATTTGCATTGGCGAACAATTCGCGTGGACCGAGGCAATTCTGTTGTTAGCGACGCTCGCGCAACGGTGGGCACCGACGTTGGTGCCTGGACACCCGGTCCGCCTTCAGCCGCGCATTACGTTGCGGCCGAAGGACGGGATGCGAATGATCCTACACAAGCGCGTGCTTACGGCGTCTTCTTAAGCTTGATGACGATCACGCCGTTCTGCGCTCGCGGGTCGCGATAGAGACTCGTTGCCGCGGGGCCCTTGATCACTTCAAGGGACTCGATGCTGGTCGGATTGATCGCGTTCATGCGTGCTGCATCCGTGATCACGCTGTCGACAACGAGCAAGCCGGTAAAAGCTTTTACATCTTTGCTGCCGTGTTCTGTCGCGTTGGTGGAGGACGTTGGCACCATCAATACCTCCAATACCTCGTGGCTTTGCTTTGTGCGGATGCCGACGACCAAACCTTTGCTCATGCCGCCGCGCGTGACGTTGATCGTCGCGATACTTTCGGACGCGATTTTCAGCGCTTCGGCGGAGTTCATGCGCGTGCCATTGACGACATACGTGGTCAGCGCGGTGTCGAGCCCAAGCGCGGCCGCACGCTTGGTCGCGCTGGTTGCGTCCATGCGACTGACCTCGGCAGATGTCGGGAGCTTTGATTCGCATGCGGCAAGGATGGCGAGCGTAATAATGACAAGTGGGGCATGCAAGGGCAGCACATACACCGTGTCTGCGGATATATGCGATGCTGTCGACGAGGTGAAAGTGCACTTCGGGAAACATGAT
>JANYFO010000397.1 GCA_025362635.1 Gemmatimonadaceae bacterium
GTTGCCGGCGGCGCGGGATCAAGTGATGGTCAGCTGCAGCTGCTGTTGGACGGTGCCCGCGTCGGGACAGGCGTGGTTGCGGCGCTTGCGCCGTACTCCTCGACCCGTGTAAACATTGCCTTCACGGTGCCGCGTGGCGCGCGCATCGCCCTCGTACAAGCGGTATTGCGCGTGGCGGGTGACATTGAATCGCGGAACGATACGCTGAGCGCGTCGCTCGAAATCGGTGATAAACCGCCCGCAGTATTTATTTCAACGGCACCTGATCTCGATGTGCGCGAAGCGCTCACCGTATTGCGCGGTGCGTTGCAGCTGCCAACGCGCGCGTACCTGCGCGTCGCACCCGGTGTGTGGCGCGAAGAAGGCTCGCTTGCGCCCATTCGCGAAGAGGATGTGCGCACTCGTGCCGCAGCAGCAGGAATGCTCATTTTGCATGGTGACACCAACTGGGTGCCGCGCACGGTCGCGCGCGGCGCGCGTGCGCTTTGGACGCCCGCACCGCCGACCGCGCGTGCCCGCGCTGGAGAAGTGGCGCGAACGCCGGAGTGGTACGCGTCGAGCGCACCCGCGTCTCCACTCGTCGGCGCCCTCAGCGGCTTGCCGTTTGATTCGCTCCCGCCGTTGACGATCGCGGGCCCGGCGCGCGGCGATTTTACCGTGCTCGCCGCAAAGCTTGGGAAGATGGGCGACGCCGTGTCCGCTATCAGCGGTCGTGAAGCCGCAGGCGCGCGAACATTGATTATTTCCGGTTCTGGCTATGCCGGGTGGGCGCTGCGCGGTGGTCGCAGCGGGGAAGCATTCACCGCGTTGTGGGGCGCCATTTTCGACTGGCTCTCCGCCGGTCGTGGTGATCTTCGCGCGGCGCGTCCGGTGTCCTCATCCGTGCGCGCCGGCGAGCCAATCCGCTGGCGTCGCGGCGGTGCGGATTCACTCGTCACTGTGGTACTGACCCGTCGTACGTCGGGCACGACCACGACCCGCGCGAACGTCGACACAATGCGACTGCGCTTTACCCCGACCGCGTTTGAAACGTCCACGGCACCCATGGCCGCCGGGGTGTACGATGTGCGAACAATCGGCGGTCCATCCGTGCTTGTAGTCAATCCGTCGCGCGAATGGGTGCCGCGCGTGCCCACGGTTCGCGACGGACCGCTGTCGCGCGGCGCATTCTCGTCGGATGCACCGCGACTCTCTGATACATGGTGGCCGTTCGTGCTTGCGCTGCTGTTGCTGTGCGCAGAGTGGACTGGTCGGCGCTTCGCTGGACTCCGCTAATATGGCTCGACTGTTTCGGAAAAAAGATGATGTCCCCAAACGATCACTGTGGCAGCGCGTCAAGGACATCGTGCGCACCGATGTTGGGGTGCTGTTGCGCGGCGGCGTCAATGAAGGATCGCTCGAAGCGTTGGAGCAGCTCCTCATTGAGTCTGACTTTGGCGTGACAACATCACTGGCGTTAGTGGCTGATGTTGAACGCTTGGCCAAGCGTGGTGACGTGAAGAGCGATGTGGAATTTCGCGACGCGCTTGCGGAGGGGATCGAGCGCGCGTTGCGATCAGGAAATTCCGATGCAACCCTAAATGTTGCAGCAGCGGGCCCCACCATCATCCTCGTCATCGGTGTGAATGGCGCGGGCAAGACAACGTTCATTGGCAAGCTTATCGCCGATTATGTTGCGCAGGGTAAGAAAGTGTTGGTTGGTGCGGCTGATACGTTTCGCGCTGGAGCGATCGATCAATTGCGCGTCTGGGCGCAGCGCTCGCACGTGGATTTCGTTGGCGGAGCACCGGGGAGTGATCCTGCCTCCGTCGCCTTTGATGCGGTCGACGCTGGTGTGAAGCGCGGCATGGACATTGTGATGGTCGATACCGCCGGACGATTGCACACCAGTGACGATCTGATGACGGAGCTGCGCAAGATTCATCGCGTGATCGCCAAGCGACTTCCCGGTGCACCGCACGAAGTGTTGCTCGTGCTCGACGGCACGATCGGCCAAAACGCACTCGCGCAAGCACGCACGTTTTCCGCGGCGGTTCCCGTTACTGGAATTGTCGTGACCAAACTCGATGGCACCGCGAAAGGCGGCATCGTCGTCGCCGTGCACGAGGCGCTCAACGTTCCAATCAAGTACGTTGGCCTCGGCGAACAGATTGGTGATCTGGCGCCGTTTGATGCCGCCGAATTCGCGAAGGAGCTTGTGGAAACGTGAGCCAGCACGAGAGCGAGCGGCGTCGGCGTCCCGCATCGGGTCCGAAGCCAAAGCTCGCTCTCAATACGCCGGTCATGTATTTGAAAGGTGTTGGACCTGTGCGTGCCGAAATGTTAAAGCGACTTGGTATCGAAACCGCGGGCGATTTGTTGCGCCATATTCCGCATCGCTATGAAGACGCCACAACGGTCACGCGTATTGCGCACGCCGAGGTGGGCCTCGATATCACGGTTCTAGGACGGGTGATCGCGAAAGGGGTATTGCCGACGCGCAAAGGGTTGCGCGTCTTTCAAGCAGTGTTGCAAGACGCGAGCGGAATGATTGAGGTGGCATGGCCTGGACAGCCATTTCTTGATCGCACGATCAACAAAGACGATTGGCTGCTCTGCACTGGTCCGGTGCGCTTTTTTCACGGCAGACGTTTGCAGCCGCGTGAGTATCTCAATCTCGGCGCCGACGAAGAGGGAACGAGCGAAGGACGGGTGCTGGCGGTGTATGCGAGTACGGAAGGTTTGTCGGTCCGGGTGTTGCGCGCTTTAGTGCAGGAGTATCTCGACGAACTGCTCCCGCTGGTATTCGAGCCGTTGTCGGTGGCGATGCTGCATGACGCTGATGTACCCGCGCTGCGCGACGCCTTGCGTATGGTGCATCGTCCAGCATCTGTTGCCGACGCGCTGCGTGGACGTGCGCGACTAGCATTTGAAGAATTGCTCTGTGTGCAACTGTTGCATCGTCGCGCCAATCAACTCGCCCGAGATGCGCGCGGCGGCACGTCGTTCGTGAATCGACGCGATCTCACCACACAGCTGCGCGCGGCATTGCCCTTCACGCTCACAGGGGCGCAGGTACGCGTCATTCGTGAAATTGTTGCGGACATGGGGAGTCCGCGGCGCATGCATCGGTTGCTCCAAGGCGATGTCGGCAGTGGTAAAACCGTAGTCGCGTTATTTGCGGCACTCTTGGCGATGGAAAACGGCGCACAGGTTGCGCTCATGGCGCCGACCGAGTTGCTGGCCGAACAGCATATGCGGACGATCGGACTGATGTTGGCGTCGCTCGGTATCGCGCCCGTGTTGTTAACGGGGCGGCTTGGTGCGACGGAGCGTCGGCTCGCGCTCGCGCAACTCGCTTCAACGGGACGCACGCTGGTGATTGGCACGCACGCGCTGGTGCAGGAGACAGTCGCGTTTGCGAATTTGGGCTTAGTCATTATTGACGAACAGCATCGGTTTGGTGTGGAGCAACGGGCGGCGTTGGGCGCGAAGGGAACGGCGCCGGATGTGCTGTTGATGAGTGCAACCCCCATCCCGCGCTCACTTGCGCTCACGTTGTACGGCGATCTCGACATCAGTGTCTTAGACGAGCGACCGCCGGGACGGCAGTCTATTACAACGGTGCATCGTCCAGGATCGGCACGCGGGAAAGTGATGGAGTTCGCGAACACGCAGCTCGACGAAGGGCGACAAGTGTACGTCGTGTATCCGCTGATTGAAACGTCGGAGAAGATCGACTTACGCGCGGCGACTACAATGTTCGACGAACTCGTGGCCGGACCGTTCGCGTCGCGTCGCGTCGCGCTGTTGCATGGGCGGATGCCGTCCGAACAACGCGATGAAGTGATGCGCGGG
>JANYFO010000409.1 GCA_025362635.1 Gemmatimonadaceae bacterium
CCGGGCTCGATATAGTCCGCACCAAAGTTTACGAATGCGCCCACCGTACGTTCCGCCCCAATGAGTGCGGCAATCGCCAACTCATTCAATCCATTTTGCGCTGAGACGACGCATCCGTTTGCGCTGAGGTGTGGCTGCAGAACGCGCACCGCGACTTCGGTGTGATGCGCTTTCGTTGCGAGGAGGATCGTGTCCCACTCTCCAACGATTGCGTCAGGCGCAAAGGTTGGAACGCGCAGAGAAAATTCGGCGATGGGACCGGTAATTCGTAGGCCATCGCGCATGATCGCATCGACGTGCTCACGCACCGCATCGACCATGGTCACGTCGTGACCGGCCCGCGCGAGAAACGCGCCCATGGTTCCACCGATCGCACCAGCGCCCCAAATGAGGAATTTCATGATCGTCTATTTCGTTAGGACGCCGTGCCCCACGTCCCATTCAGCAAGGCGCGCGTTTCGTCCACGGCCACCTGCCAGAGCGCGAGCATGTCGTCGTCGGATCGTTGATAGAAACCGCCATAGTTGCCGTCGCCGAGGTAGGCACGCAGCGCGACGGGGTCCATGACGCGCAGGCGCGCGAGATCGACCATTGGTCGTTGTGAAGTGGGCATGTCGACTCCCGGTAATCGCGTCCACGGAAAATTTTCCATCCACGATCCGTGTGAGGCGATTGGATCGATGGCTTGCACTTTGGCCCAGGTGTTTGGCGCGTTCCACCAATTATGAAACATCACTTTGCACTCTGGGTGATCGGCGGCCCATTCCGGTGCGAACTGTTGCACGGCGTTGTTACCACCATGTCCGTTCACAATCAGAATGCGACGGAAGCCGGAGTGTGCCATGCCATCAAGGATGTCGCGCACGACGTGCAGATGAGTTTCAACGCGGAGTGAAATCGACCCCGGAAATTCGCGAAAGTACGGCGTGACGCCATACGGCAAGACCGGAAATACTGGCACGCCGAGTGGCTCGGCGGCATCAAGCGCGACGCGCTCCGGAAGTATGCAGTCAACCGTGAGACGCAGATGACTGTGTTGTTCGGTGCTACCAAGGGGGAGCACGGCGCGGTCGTCGTGACGAAGGTATTCCTCGACCTGTATCCAGTTCATGTCGCTGATACGCATATTGATTTGTTCGTGAAGGCGAACTGGTGGTTTAGCCGTGTCATCGATCCTGGCGTACGTTTCTTCTCGACAACTTACGGGTTCTCCATATGTGTCGTAAGCGTTCTGGTTCTTCGCAGCGCACGTTTTTCGGCGCGCTAATTTTCGCAACCATCACCTTGACGTCCTGCGCACCACGCGTCTCGTCACCTGCACTCGCGGGCGATTGGGATGCATACATCGCGACGGGCTCGAACGCGCGAGAAGGGTTCGAAGGGTGGCGACGGATGGGCTTTGCGCACTTTGTGACCGGTGATTCCGGCGTGACGGGATTAGTCCGACGTCGCACCGGCGAAGCAATGCTTGACGTAACGCACGTGGTTACCCGCGCGGACTCCGTCTTGCTCACCGGCAGCGGAGAACAATCGCTCCAAGCCGCATGGCACGGCGACACCCTGTCGGGCGTGATGCTCACCGCCGGAAAGCCATCGGGACGACGGATGCGTTTGGTGCGCCGTTCGACGCCGTTCGACGTGGAGCAGTCGTATGCGTTGTGGCCCGGCGTGGTCTCTGATTCGCAGTACGCGGTGTCAGAAGATACGCTGGTCTTTATGAAAACGCGCGACGGTGCTCGGCTTGTGAGCTACGTGGCGCGTCCAGTCGGCAACGGTCCGTTTGGCGTCGTGCTCCAGCGAACACCATACACGCGCATTCTTCATTCGGCGGGTCAGTATTGGGCGTCACGCGGCTACATCTTCGTGGCGCAGCACGTGCGCGGTCGTGATGTGTCGGACGGTAAAGATTTTGGGGATTACGATACCGACGTACTTGATGGCTACGACGCGGTTGAGTGGGCCGCCACGTTACCTGGCGCGAATGGTCGCGTTGGTATGATCGGACACTCAGACGAAGGTCGACTGGCGTGGTACGCCGCTGTGAGCGCGCCGCCGCATCTCGCGGCGATTGCGCCGTCGGCTGCCACGGGTGATGCATGGCGTATCGTGCCGTACGAAGACATGGTGTTTTCGCCTATCGACGTGGCGTGGGCGTGCTTAATGCGCGCGCGCACTTTGCAAAATATCAGCGACCTCGACATCGGTGCGGCACTCAAGCATCTCCCACTCACCGATCTTCCTCAACAACTCGGCTGCGGTGACGTGCCGTTGTGGAATCGATGGATTGCGCATCCGACGCTCGATGCATACTGGCGCGAACACGCGGTGTCGACGAACATCGCGAACGTGAAAGCGCCGGTGCTACAGATTTCCGGTTGGTATGATGATTCGCGCGGGCCGATCGATTATACGAACGCGCTGAATAAAGTGGTCGGACATCCGTACATCCGGCTGGTCATGGGACCCGGAGCCCATAAAGGTGTGGACTTCGTCGCAGGAGAGTTTGGACCGCAGTCACGTGTCGACACTCGGCGC
>JANYFO010000441.1 GCA_025362635.1 Gemmatimonadaceae bacterium
CGCGCGACCCCGCCGTCCGCCTCGCCTACCGTTCCACGAGCCGCTGTCCTCATGGCCGTCACATCGTCGAAAAAGAAAGCGTCCACGTACGACGAAGGGTCGCTCGACCAATACCTGCGCGACATCAGCGCGTATCCGCTGATCTCGCGCGAAGAAGAAGCCGAACTGGCTCGACGCATTCGCGTGAGCGATCAGGAGGCGCTCGACAAGCTGGTGCGCTCGAATCTGCGGTTTGTTGTGTCGGTGGCAAAAAAGTATCAAAACCAAGGCGTGTCGCTCTCCGACTTGATTAACGAGGGCAACCTCGGCCTGATTCGTGCCGCGCACAAGTTTGATGAAACGAAGGGCATCAAGTTTATTTCGTATGCAGTGTGGTGGATCCGGCAGGCCATTTTGCAAGCGCTCGCCGAACAGTCTCGCATTGTGCGCGTACCGCTGAATCGCGCGGGCACGTTGCATCGCATCGGCAAGCGTGCAAACACGCTCTTGCAAGAACTTGGACGCGAAGCCACGCACGCCGAGATTGCCGAAGGGATGGACATTTCGGAAGAAGAAGTGTCGAAGACGATGTCCATTTCGCAGGTGCATTTGTCGCTCGACGCGCCACTGACGCCGGGGGAAGACAATCGTTTGCTCGACTATCTCGCCGACACGGTAAATCCAACGCCCGACGAGATCACGTTCGAAAAGGCGCTCACCGAGGCGATTCAAGATTCGCTAGGCAGTCTGAAAGATCGGGAAGCTCGCATTCTTAAACTGTACTTCGGCATCGAAGACACCGAACCGATGACGCTTGAAGAGATCGGCGGACTGCTCGGCATCACGCGAGAGCGTGTACGGCAGATCAAAGAAAAGGCGCTCTCGCGTTTGCGTCACGTCTCCCGCGCCAAGTCCCTCGAAAGTTTCCTCGGTTAGCCTCAGTCCTCTCGTTTTATGGCCACCAATAGTTCGTTTGACGTCACCACGGGTGTAGACCTGCAGGAAGTCGACAACGCCGTGAATCAAGCGCAAAAAGAAATTGCGCAGCGGTACGACTTTAAAGGTGCCATCGCGACAATCGAATTTAAGCGCACTGAGGGCGAGCTGTTGTTGATCACCGACAGCGATATGCGCATGGAAGCGATGTTCGATGTCATTCAATCCAAGTTGATCAAACGCGGTGTGCCCGTGAAAAATCTGGATATGGGCGATGTAAAGCCAGCGGGTGGAGACACCGTCCGCCGAGAGATCAAACTTAAAATGGCGCTGGATAGCGATACGGCGAAAAAGGTGTCGGCTTTCCTGAAAGACGCGAAACTTAAGAAAGTGCAGGCGTCAATTCAGGGTGACCAAGTGCGCGTCTCCTCGCCATCAAAAGACGACCTGCAGGAAGCAATTGCAGTGCTGCGCAAGGGCGATTTTGGCGTGGAACTCCAGTTCGGCAACTTCCGATAGCCTACCGGTTCCGGGTATCTTTCCGGAATGTTGAAATTCGGTTTGGTCACCCTCGGGTGCGATAAGAACACGGTGGACTCTGAACGGTATCTCGCTGACCTGATCGCGCACGGTGCCGAACAGGTCGCGGATTTGCGCGAGGCGGAGGTGGTAGTCATTAACACCTGCGGTTTCATTGATGCGGCAAAGAAGGAATCGATTGATGCCATTCTGGATGCAACACGCTTAAAAGACGACGGTGTCTGCAAGGCGGTGTTTGCCATTGGGTGCATGATCGAGCGTCACAAAAGTGAACTTGAAGACGCACTTCCCGAAGTCGATGTGTTTTTGGGCACGTCGGAGACCGATCGGCTGGTTCCGGAATTGGTCGAGCGCGGCTTTATCGGTGGTGCGATGCTTGAGCATCCCGGTGTGCGTGTCTTTGGTGGCGATGCTGCGCACGTTCGCTATTTGAAAGTCAGTGAAGGCTGCGATCATGGCTGCGCGTTTTGCGCTATTCCACTGATGCGCGGTAAGCACCGCTCCTTTGCGCTAGACGATCTCGTGCGCGAGGCGCAGTTGTTGGAGTTGCAGGGCGCGCGCGAACTCAATCTCGTCGCGCAAGATTTGGCGCACTACGGGCGCGATCGCCGCGATGGATTTGCGCTACCGGAATTGCTCGAGGCGTTGGTGCGCGAGACGTCAATCCCGTGGCTTCGTAATTTGTATCTGTACTCAGCCGGTATTACGCCACGTCTGCTCGAGGTGATTGCTGCAAATCCGCGCGTGTTACGGTATGTCGACACACCCATGCAGCATGGATCGGATGCGGTCCTCGCACGCATGCGACGACCAGAACGGCAGAAAACAATTCGTGAACGGTTGCAACGATATCGCGATATCGTGCCGGATTTGGCCGTGCGCACGACCGTGATTGTGGGCTTCCCGGGCGAAACGGAAGACGATTTTACGGTGCTCTGTGACTTCCTTGAGGAGATGCAGTTCGATCGCGTGGGTTGCTTCACGTATTCGGCGCAGGAAGGGACGCGCGCGTTTGACATGGACGACGATGTGCCCGATTCGATCAAGAGTGAGCGCAAAGAACATGTCGAAGCGTTGCAGCGTGCGATTACGTCGGAACGCTACGAGCGGTTCGTGGGCAAGACGGCGCGGGTGATGGTGGATCGCGCGGGCGATGTGCCGGGGTTGCTCGTGTGTCGAGCGCCGTGGCAGGCGGATGATATTGATGGCGTGACGCTGGTGCGCGGCGATGCGCCACCGGGCGCGCTGCTAGAGGTGATGATCGATCAGGTGGTAGACGATTACGATTTCACGGCAACGTTGCTCGCGATTGCTGATCTGCCGTCGCGTGCCGAACGACGACCCTCTCGCCATTTACCGTTGGCAAGTGTTGGTGTTTCTACCGTGGGAAGTTACGGACGGTGAAGATTCGCACGGCACGTGATGCTGCAGCGGCAAGCGTGCTCGTTGTTCGGGTGGTGTGAATTTGCCAACATTATCTCCGGATTGCGCTGCATTGCTGACCAAACCGGTGCATTGCTCGTCCTTGATGAAGTTATGACAGAATTCCGCATCGCCGACGCTGGAGCGCGTGAACGCTTCGATGTGACGCCCGACCTTACCGCCCACGGCCAGGTGATTGCGCCGATGGGTCCGGTATCTCAGGCTGGTATGTTGCCCGGGAATCCGTTGGCGGCACCACTCGTCGAAGGCCGGCGGGTCGTTGCGGCGACAGGCAACGTGCCGTCGCCGTTCGAGGCTGGGTTTATGTCAGTGGCGCACGGGGATCGGGAGTAGGTGCGAACTTCGTTGCTGCGTGTCGTCGCGATTGGAGCGATGGGTGCGGTCTCGGCGGTAGCGGCATTTTCGGCGGCATGCGCCCCGCGCGGCAGTATTGTCGGCGGTGCCGTCCGCGGTGCCGTCGGCGGTTCGGTGATTGCGGGTATTGAACAGCATGGCAAACTGAGCGCCGATCGCATGGTGCGTATTGCGTTGGCGGCGCGAGTTGCGGCGGCGGGTGTATCGGCGACTACAAAATGGCGTGTTGACGAACAGGGTGGTCGCCAACTGTTGGTACGTGGTCTTGGTCGCGAACAGTGGCACATTGAGCAGAAGCAGGGACTGTTGCGCGTTGTCGGCGCTGGTAATGATGCGACGCCGTGGCGCGCCGGGCCGTTCGTGCTTTCGCCAATTGCGAACGACGGTCTGGTACAGTACGAGGGGCGTCGCTATCGCGGCACCTTGTGGATTACGGCCACGGATAGCGGCTTGTTGGTGGTCAACCGTCTTCAGGTCGAAGAGTATTTGCGCGGCGTGGTGCCCATCGAATTGGGCACGCGACTCGAGACCGATCGTTCGGCTTTGGAAGCGCAGGCGATTGCGGCACGCAGCTATGCATACATCCGCGTGCCGTCGGAAGAAGACGCAAGTCGTGCGGTGTCGTGGCACATGTTGGCAACGGTCGTGAATCAGGTGTATGGGGGCGCAGACGTTGAGCATCCAGTCGTCAATGCGGCCATCGATGCGACGGCTGGACTCGTGCTGCGCTACGGCGGGTTGCTGGTCGA
>JANYFO010000459.1 GCA_025362635.1 Gemmatimonadaceae bacterium
GCTTGCGCGACGTCCTCTGGTGTGAGGTCGAGTGCGCGCAGCTTTTCTGGATCGAGATCAACGCGAATCTGATCTTCGGGTGCGCCAACAACGGCGACGCTGGAGACACCTTCAATTTGTTCGAGGCGGCGCGCATGCACATCGGTGGCCGTGCGTGCGAGACTGCGCAGATCGCCGCCTCCCTTTGATATCTCGCTGCGCACGGCCAGTACGGCGATGGGTCGTTCGCCCGGATCGCTCGTGAGCAACGTCGGACGCTCGGCACGTTCGGGCAATCTTCCGCGTGCCGCGTCCAGTCGTTCACGCACGGTCAACACCGTGCTTCGCATATCGGTCCCCCATCCGAAGCGCGCGGTGGTGGTAACTTCACCGTTGCGACTGACTGACCGCAGCTCGACCAACCCTGGTGTTGCGGCGATGGCTTCTTCGATGGGCTCTGCGACGAAGCGCGATACTTCCGGCGACGCCGCACCGCGATACACCGTACGAATGGTGAGAACGGGGAGCGATACATCGGGCAGTAACGAAACAGGCAATCGTGTGAGTGACACGGAGCCCATCAGTACGACAGCAAGAATAGCGGCGACTGTCGCGACAGGGCGACGGACCGCGAAGGCAGCGATCGACACGTCGGCTCCGCTAGCGCCGACGGCGCGTGGCGGCCACCGGTAGTTTTGCGGCGTCCGCCTTTTGCTCCATGACGTGCACGGGCGCGTCGTGTGTGAGCGTGAGATGTCCTTCGACAATCACCGGGTCACCGGGATTCACCGGGATCTGCCCGGTCGCCGAATCGGGGAGGACCTCTGTTTCATTGCCGTTGCTGCGGCCCGGCGTAATGTAGGTCCATTGCGCGCGACCGCCTTTCACGATGAAGACCAACGGACGACCATCGCGTTCAATGACCGCGCGTGCGGGTACCAATCGACGCGATGGCAGTCGCGTCGCTTCGAGTTGCACGTCGGCGTACATGCCGGGTCGCAGGGTGCCATCGCCAATCACGCGCACAATAGCGCGCCCGGCGCGCGTGAGAGAGTCAACGAGCGGCAGCACCGCATCGACACGACCGCGAATGGTGCGCCCCGGTGCTCCCGCACTCGTCACAGTGGCTTCTCCGCCAACACGTACAAGTGGCAAGTCATGTTCAAGCACCTGCGCTTCAATGCGCAAATTGCGTGTGTCGACCACCGTGAGCAGTTGCTGGCTGCCACTCACGTGCTCACCCGGCGCAACATCAACCACGTCCACCATACCCTCCATCGGACTCGCAATACGCGCATGCGACTGCTCGAACTTCGCGCGTTCGAGTCGCAATCGTGCGCCGCTCAATCCTGATTTGTTGATCAGTGCCTTGCGTTGCTCGGGTGTTGGACCTCGCCCCGTCACCAACGACTCCGGTACATAACTTTCCAGATACCGCTGCTCGGCTTCATCGGCCGTGGCTTGCGCTTCGCGTACGGCGAGATCAAACGGATATGGATCGAGCGACGCCAATACTTGACCGCGTGCGACGCGCATGCCCGGTCGCACAAAGAGTCGCGCGATCGTACCAGCGGCTTCCGCGCGCAGTTTGACGGCCGCGTCGGATCGCACTTGCCCCGTGGTCGTGACCCGCAATACCAAATCACCGTCCCGCGCATCCTCGACCACCACGGGCAGCGCGAGTTGCGTTTTCGCGGAGGTGTCGCTGGCCGTGCTCGCAATAACGGAGTCGGCGCGTGCGGCAGAGGAATCGGCGGCGGTCGCTGGTTTCTTCCCGCACGCGGCGGTGATGAGCGCGAGCAGGAGCCCAGCGAATGTCACGCGGAGACGCGCAGGCGCGGCGATGCGGAGTGCAATGGACACGGCGATGCGGAGGCAATGCATTGGGGTCAGGACGTCGCTGGGGTGACGAGGGAAGTTCGCGATGACGAGACAGCGCATAGAAGTTGGCATTGTTCTGACATTGAGGTGAGATCGGGAAAATGCCGTCGGCATCATTTTGTTGCGTCGCGGCGGCAATAGATAGAGGACGCGACGCCGACGTCGGAGCTCGTGTTATTTCGGCGCTCCAACTTTCTGGTGTGTCGTTTGACGCAGCGCGTCCGAAGGCGATGACAATTCGTCGACTTAAACTTTTCACATAATTGACGATAAATTGGGCATTTGCTCAAAAAAATTTCCCATCATGTGCGATCGCTTCCCATCATGTGCAGTTGCTTTTAAAAAACGGCATTACCCATTCGTTCATGCTGCAATCGGAAATCCTCGAGGAGCTGCTCCGCCCACTTGAAACAGCGCCAGATCCAGTAGGTCAGATCAAAGCCGTGGTGCGGTCGTTGCAAGCGGCCGATACTGAGCTGCGGGCCGCCGTTGTCGCGATTCGTGCGGCGATGGCAAAAGGTGAGCCCGGACATGTTGCGACCGATTTTCGCGATCATGCTTTTCAGGAAATGATCGTGTCGTTGCAAGCTGCGCAATACGCATTGCAACGTGTTCGTCTGTGAACACGATATGTGTGAGATCGCTCACATATTCAATCCAAATGCTGCAAAGCATTGTTTTGAATGAATTGACCCGACATCCTTCCAATTATGCGTAGCCCGCTCACTGCACTTGAAGCGTTCACGCGCGACGCCCGCGTAGCAACCACCGTTATCGGCGATGCGTATCCGAGACTCGCTGGTTGGTTTGCGGTGACCAAAGCCGCCGAGCAACTCTGCGTTATGCGCGACGAGGAGCGAGGCGCGTATGTGGCGTCGCTGGCGTCTGGCGTGTTGCCGCCGTCTCCGGCCCGGCCAACGCTGATTCATGATGCGATGCAGGCTCCGAGCAACCCGCTCGGGCGCGTGACCGAGCGGCTTCGCGTTGAAGCAGAAGATATGGAACGCGCCGGCTGCTTTGAGATGGCCTTTACAACGGTCGCAGCTGCGTGTCGCCTTGCGGTCGACGCCGATCTTGTTTCGCGACTTACGGCAACCGCGCATCTCGGCCGTATCGCGAGACAACTGGGTGATTTAGGGACGGCGGCCGATTGCTATGACGTCGTGGTGGGTGAGGCCGCACGCGTACGTGATGGACCCTTAGGTGCGTTGGGGATTCTCGGACAAGGATCAGTTGCGCACATGCGAGGCAACAGACCGGAGGAGCGACGACTATATGACGTCGCTCTTTCGTTGGCGCATCCGGGGGGCGTATGCGAGTGCTCAGCGCACATTGGCCTAATGAATGTCGCAAACGCTGAAAATCGCGTTCCTGACGCTTTTGCGCATGGTTGGCGCGCGTTCGACGTTTCGCCAGAAGGAAGCGATGCACGAGCCACAACGTTGTCGAACCTTGCCTTTGCGGCATTGCGATCCGGATTTGCGGGGGCTGCGTTGAACGGATTTCTGCACGTACTCTCGTTGACCGCAGTCTCACGCATCCGCCTGACCGTTATCAGCGGCGCGATGCGGTCCGCCGCTCTCCGCGATGATCGCCAAGCGGTGCGAGAACTTGAGGAAACGGGAAGGCAAGAGGCTTTGCACGCAAACCTGCCGTTTGAAATAGCCAGTTTTACCTTTCACGCTGCTGAAGCTTGGCAAACGCTCGCCGAATTTGACGCCGCGAGTCGACTGCTTGTGGAGACTCGTCGCATCGCCGACAAGTATGGGTTTTACGAATTGGGCTTGAAGGCAGAAGCTGCCCTCAATTCGTTTGAAACGCTAAGAGATACCACCCTCCGGGCGCCGACGTCGGCACCCGGGTCCGCTCACACGCGCAAAGGCGACGTTGCGCGCGTCCTCATGAACGATGGTATTCGTCGACTAGAGGCGCTGAGTGTTTGATCTGCTGTCTAGTGCCATGGTATCACTTCTTTTCGTCCCGTCGTATCGGCCGGCGGATTCGGATTCGGGTCATCGGCACCGGTCGGGGTTGACTTGCACGCGGCGAAAAACGGAACCACTACAGTCAAGGCGACGAGCAACAGGCGACGTGATGACATCGAAAACGCTCCAGTAAGAGGGATGCGTATCGATACGACGGCGTCACCTAACCGACCCGCTCGCCATGGGAAGCAATCGCACATGATGGGAAGCAAGCTCGTGCATGTAGGCCATAAAACTGGCGCATAAACCCGAGTGACCGCCTTCGGCGTCGCCTGTATTCCGGCGTCTCCAC
Organism: Gemmatimonadaceae bacterium; assembly: GCA_025362635.1. Lineage (GTDB taxonomy): Bacteria > Gemmatimonadota > Gemmatimonadetes > Gemmatimonadales > Gemmatimonadaceae > Gemmatimonas. The sequence continues at coordinate 4,138 of JANYFO010000459.1, forward strand.
TTTTACTAGCCCGTCTGCGCGATGCAGTGGGTCAGCCTGAGCGCGTCCGCCACTTTCCCGACGCCGCGTCCGCACTTCCGCTCATCATTAGCGGGAGTATAGACGCCACGGTCGTCGCCGTGTTCGCCGGAGAGATCGATCACGCGCTAAGCACTATTCGGCTGCTCCGCGAGACGGTACCCACGCATGCCGTGCTCGCCTGGTGCGAACTGCGCACACTCTCCACGCGACAGCTGCTCGACATCGCGCAATCCGGCGTCGTCGAACTGGTCCTGCGAGACGTTGACGACATGCGGCACGTCCTTGCGCGTGTCCTCGCGTCCGCCACGCAACGGTCCGTCGTCCAGCGTATTGAAGCAAAGTTTTCCGCCATCATGCCCCACGGTTTGCAACCGCTGTTTCGTTACGCCCTCGAGCATGCACAAGAACCCCTTACGGTCGACGGCGTCGCCGCAGTCTTTGGCGTTACTCGCCGCACGTTGCGCAACCGGCTCGTCGACCACGGCATGCCGCGTCCGCGACACTTCCTTACGTGGTGTCGATTACTTGTCGCGGCCGCTCTGCTCGACGAACGCGGACGCTCCCTCGACTCAGTCGCCGAACAGCTTGATTTCTCATCTGGCGCCGGACTGGGCATGACGTTGCGTCGGTACGCAGGTTCCGGGATTATCGCCCTCCGGGATCGCCACGTCTCCTCCGTCGTCGAAGCAGCATTCCGAAACGCCTCGCTCTCTGCCCCTCCTCCGCAGTTCGCCGCAGCCGGCACCGAGAAAATTTCCTTGCCGCTGCAGTCTTCGACGGATTAGGTTGTATCATCGGTGTCGTGCTGGTTGCGATGCTGCAGGTATGCCCACTGGGTACACCTGACTCGCTGCGCGAGTAGCTCAGCTGGATAGAGCGACGCCCTCCGAAGGCGTAGGTCGCAGGTTCGACTCCTGTCTCGCGCATTCTCCGGTCTTGTCCGGCGCACTGCGGGGCGTCTACTCGGCGCCCCGTCTTACGTTATTGGCACGGACAACCTGCGCGGCTGCGGCGTGACCGCATCGTCGCCGGATACCTTCACTCCTCCCGCGTCGTGCACGTCGCCGAGCTGAAGCAGAAGTCGGTACCGGAACTGCTCGTTTTGGCCGAGTCGCTGCACGTCACAAACATCTCCGGTCTTCGAAAGCAGGATCTGATTTTCCGCATCGAGCAAGCCTTGCTTGACGCGGAAACGATGCTGTACGGCGAAGGTGTTCTCGAAATTCTGGCGGAAGGATACGGTTTTCTTCGAGCCCAGGATTTCAATTATTTGTATGGCCCGGACGACATATACGTTTCTCCGTCCCAAGTAAAGCGCTTCGACCTCCGCACCGGCGATACGGTGATGGGGGAAGTGCGTCCACCGAAGGAATGGGAACGATACTTGGCGCTCCTCAAAGTGGAGCGCATTAACGGTGGTGACCCTGAGCAGTCGAAATTGCGTAGCGCCTTCGGCAACC
>JANYFO010000068.1 GCA_025362635.1 Gemmatimonadaceae bacterium
CGATATCAACGCAAGTATTACCAGTTTGGAAGCGCGGGCACGACGTCGACGGATGCACCGTCATTTTCGGAAACGCCGTTTAACCCGAGTGTTCGTTTCGGCAGTTTCGGTGTTCGCAATGGCATTGCTGCTCACGCCAAAACCAACACCACATCCACTCGTCACCGCTGTTGTCGCCACGTCGCTGCGCACGGTCCCGGCCGCCACGCTTCCCATCGAGCCATCGTGGAGGCCCGCCGCTGACGTTCTCAAGCGAATGTCGGTCGCCGCATTGCCGTCGCTCCCCTTCGGGCTCGATCTCAAGGATGTAGAGCGTAAGGAGTCGCTCAACCGTTGGCATCGCATCTACACGTATTCTGTACGCTATCGTGTGAAGCCTGAGCTCGCGCGTAAGGTGTATGACGCCGCCGTAACCGCGGGCATTGAACCAGAACTTGGCTTCCGTTTGGTGCGTGTCGAAAGTGTGTTTGATCCACGCGCGCAAAGTCACGCTGGCGCTATGGGACTAACGCAACTCATGCTGGGCACGGCCCGTGAGTACGAACCCAGTGTTTCGCGCGAACAGTTGCTCGACCCAGAAATCAACCTGCGCATTGGATTTAAGTATTTACGCGGTCTTATCCGTGACTACAAAGGCGACCTGCGCATTGCGTTGCTTGTGTACAATCGTGGTCCAGCGGCAGTGCAAAGCGCGCTCAGCATGGGCAACGATCCCGCGAACGGCTACGAGAGCATGGTGATGAAGGGCTATCGCGGACGGGGAACGCTCGACTAGCGCTTTTTCTTGTGCTTTTTTGATAGTGATCGCTTCGCAGGAGCCGACTTTTTTCGTAAGGTCGGCTTCTTTGTGCTCGCGCTTGTCTTTGCTCCCGCATGTTTTGCCGCCGTGCGCTTTTTTGCCGACGATGGACGGCGCGCCGGCGCGCTTCCGTAATGCTCAATGGCGGGGTCGGGCACGACTCGCGCGAAGGCAATGGCGTCGACAGATGGCACACGTACCGATTGCCCCGACGTCAGGCGACCCTTCCTAGTCTTCAACCCGGGATTGTACCACGCGATGTCGCGAAGTGTGACACCCTGTGACTTCGCCAATCCGGCCAGCGTCGTTGCCTTGCCACTCACATTCACGTTGCGGTATCCCACCCGCGCTGACGTTGGAAGTGCCTCGAGGGCGACGCGTGTCCGATCAGCACGCCCTCGCGGAACACGCAGCCAAAGACCGTTGTCTGGCGGTGCCATACCGCGTAGCAAAAATGGATTGAGATCGCGTAATTCGACCTTGGTGCCGCCGCTTGCCGCCGCCACGGATGCCAACGACGTGCCCGCAGGCACGAACACGGAGTCATAGACAAACAGCGGCTGCGAATCGATCACGATCCCGTATCGCGCAGGCTTTTTCCCCACCAGCGCCGCGGCGATGAGTTGCGGCACATAATTTTTCGTTTCAGCACGCAGGTAATCGTATTCCGCGAGCGCGAAGAATCGATCTTCGCCTTCAGTGCCTTCCATCTGACCCGCGTATCGCGTCAAACCGCGCGACACGCGTCCAGGTCCGCCATTGTACGCAGCCGCGGCGAGATACAGTGAACCAAACTTGCGTTGCAATTCGCCGAGGAATCGGATGGCGGCGTCTGTCGAGCGCGCCGGGTCACGTCGTTCGTCCACCCACCAATCCACGCGCATTCCGACGTCACGCGCCGTTTTCGTCATGAACTGCCACATGCCCACCGCGGCCGACCGCGAATAGGCATCGGGATCGTAACCGCTTTCGATAAGCGCGAGATACGTCATGTCCTCAGGCATGCCACTGGCCTTGAGCTTCGCACGAATCATTGGCTCGTATCGCGTGCCGCGTGACAATCGAGCGACAAAGTGGTCGCGCGCGTCGGTCGTGAACAATTGCACATAATGCGCCACACGTTCGCGCGCTTCATACGAGTGCACGTCAATGTCCCAGACAGGTTCTGCGTCCGCAACTTTTATTGTTGAGGCATGTAGCGCCGTACTGTCGCCAAATACGGAGACCACCGTTGCCGCAACGTCTTCAACGCGGATTGCCGTTGTGCGCGCCACAGACGACCCGGGCTTCGCATGCGATGGAGGCGATTCATTCTTCGCATTGGTGGCGTTGGCGGCCGTTGGAAACCCAGACACGGCGGGCACCGGTGCGATTGGACCGCGTGCCACCTGACAAGCAGTAAGCAGCAGCACCAGAAGTGTTCGCGAAAATGCGGCGGCGGTGAGTCGCATCGCGGATGCACCGAGAAGGGAAAGCGTGCAGATCAAAGCAACAACCTATGCGTCAGTCGCTCTCCGCAATAGCGGCTCCGCCAATCGATTCACTGCGTGCAGTGTGGCCTGTGCGGCGCCCAACAATAAGTCTTCGTCTGCCAACGCGGTTCCGGCAATTCGCGTTGTCACACCATTGTGACTGGCCAATGCCGCAACGACAACGACATTCGTGTCGAAGGCGCGAAATGCTTTGACGCCGATCAATTCAAGCTTGAGCTCACTGCCTGTGGCTTGCATCACAGCGTCCATCGTCGCGAGTGCGGCAAGTCGCAAGTCGCCGCCGGGACAAGCGGAGCCTTGATGCACGCACCGAATGTGCTGCACCACACCAGGAGCAGCGCATTCGACCGTGACCCGTGAGGTCGCGATTGGCGCGCGTTCGATGCGACAGGACAAGAGTTGCAGCCGTGAAGACACGGGCGCCGTATCAAACGCCGTCTCCTCAAGGCCTGCAGCAATCGTTTGTGGAAGAAACATGTGGTGCAATCCAGATGGTGAACGCGAGGGGATCCATTCGGCTGACGATCGCGCGGCGTTGGCGTCACACACCAATCACACCGGTCGCGATTACATGACGAGGGCAAACATGACATACGCACACAGCAGCGCGATGGCTTGTCCTACCGCGACATCGCCGGGATAATGCACGCCCAGCGTCACCCGAGAACACCCGACGAGCAGAGCCAACACCAGTAACGGTACCGCGAGCAGTGGAAACGCCCACGCGAAGGCCACCGCCACCGACATGGCAGCACAAGCATGCCCGCTGGGAAATGAAAATCGATCTGGCACCGCAATAACGGATATGATCGCGAGTGCGACGGTGGGTCGTTCGCGTCCCGCCACGCGCTTTACGATGTGCACGACCACGTGCGAAAGGCCGAGCACAAGGAGCGCATGCCACGCAATGCGTAGGGTGACGGCGGGGATCAGGAGCGACGCGACGCAGACGCCGATGCTCCCGCACGCCCCGCCGAGGTGCGTGATCGTTGTCCAAAAGCTCTGCAGGGGATGCGCGTCCCGTGCATCGAGCGCCATGCGCACAAAGAGTGCGCGATCGCGCGCACCGAGACGTTCCAGAAGCGGTGGTGTCATGGACCCAGAGTTTCACGACCGCATACCACATTTTCCCGTCGATGCCGCAACGAAGTTGTAACGTCGTTACGCCTCGCGCACGAATCCCGCTTCCAACGCGAAACGCGTCAATCCTGCCACATTATGAATCTCCAACTTGCGCATCAAGCTTTCGCGGTGCGCCTCAACCGTTCGACGACTAATGCCCAGCTCCGCCGCAATCGCCTTATTCGTCAAGCCGCGCGCTACACCATCCAAGACATCGCGCTCGCGCGGCGTGAGTAACTCCAACAAGGCGTTCGGTCGCGTGACAACAGGATCGGTTGTCGATAAGCGGCGCACCACAGCGGGACTGAAAAACGTACCGCCGGCAAAGACGGCGCGTATGGCGGCGCGCAACTCTTCGCCAGCACTATCTTTCAAAATGTACCCGTGCGTTCCGATACGCATGCCTTCACGCACGTACTCAATGTTTTCGTGCATGCTGAGCAACAACACACGTGCGGACGGTAAGAGCTCGCGCAATCGGGCGGCGGCTTTCAGTCCGGTCTCCTCCGGCATGGTGATGTCGAGGACGACAACATCGGGACGATGAAGGAGCGCGAGTTCCACCGCCTCGCGGCCATTGGCCGCTTCGGCCACCACGTCAATGCCGGGCTCGGCGTCGAGGACGTGGCGAATACCTTCGCGCACGAGCGCATGATCGTCCGCCACGAGGACACGTATGGGCATGGTCACACGGACCCCGTCATACCGATCTCGTCATACAGATCTCGTCATGCATTGACCTGCGGGAGCGCCGACGCTGCAAGTGGAATGTCGATTCGGACTTCTGCACCTTGCAACGCATGATTGCTCACGGCAACGTGTCCGCCAACCGCTAATAGGCGTTCCCGCATGCCGGTCAACCCCATACGGCCGTCGGTTTCCTGCACGCGACCGTCACGTGCCACGGCAAAACCGCGACCATCATCGCGCACGTGCAAATGCAGCCGCGCAGCCGCGATCGTGATCACCACCTGCACCGCATGTGCTTCGGCATGCCGCGTCACGTTGGAAAGCGCTTCTTGCAGCGCACGAAAAAGCGCGAGATCCGCATCGGCAGTGAGGAGCGGCAACGTGGACGGCGCTTCGAGCGTCGCACGAACGCCGCTGCGCTCGGCAAAGTCGTTTACTAGAGACCGAAGTGCTGGTAATAATCCAAGATCATCCAACAACGAGGGTCGCAGCGCACTCGTCACCTGACGAATGCTGCGGATACCCGTGTCCACCAACGCGAGCAGACGATCAAGCCGTCCACTCGCGTTTGCAGCGAGCACTGGTCGCAATCCCTCCAACTGCATCTTGACGGCCGAAAAAACTTGCGCAGTCTCGTCATGCAATTCGCGCGAAAGGCGACGACGTTCATCTTCATGCTGGCGTACCATACGCGTCGACAATTGCTCGAGCGCCGATGTACGTTTGGCCAATTGCCGATCCAGCGTGGACTGCTCGAGCGCCGCGCCAACTTGTTGTCCCAACGCAAGCAGAAAATCATCATCGAGCGCAGTGAATGGATTGCGCACATCACCCGACATTACGAGCGCACCAACGAGTCGATTGCTCGTGCTAACGGGCAACGCGGCAACGAATGGTTGCTCACCGGAGGCCGTCACCACTTGCGGTCGACGTGTCAGTCTCATGCGCGCAAGCGCACCGGCAACGGCGTCCTGTGGTTGCGTATCTTCCCAAGGCGCACACGTTCCGGCACCGCGCACAAAGCGCCCGTTCTTCCCGCTCGTCGTGCGAGGTGCCGCAGTAGATCCGTCGAGAATACTTTCGCCGTCAAAAAGATACATCGCACTGCCGCGCACACCAGGCAATGTGAGTGGACGTGAGAGCAGCAAGTCCAGCGGATCCGCGCCCGCGTCATGCCGATGCAAATCACCCGACAACGCCGACAGCGCGCGCACACCACGGCCAAGATCGTCAAGCACCAAGAGCACGAGTCCTGCACCGACCAGCAGCTCGAACGCGATGTCGAGATAGTATCCCCACGGCGTCCACGCGCCTTGTGCGCGAAGAAATGGATAGTCCAGATGATGCAGACCCCACAATGCAAATGCGACGGCCAACAGTTGCGCACCGGTCGAGCCCACGATGCGATGCTGTCGCCAAAACACCCAACCAGTCCACGCGGTTGCGCCACTCAAAAACAGGACGGCCGGCAAAGCAGCCCAGAGGAACTGATCAAGCTGATAGATCGCAATGTACGACCACAGCGGCGGAAAGAGCGCGACGAACAAGTACGACGCGCGCGCTTTCGGTTGCCGTAAAAATACAAGCGACGCCCACAGTAACACCAAGGCGGTCCAGCCAGTGGTCACTTGATGCCAGTACAACCAAACGCGCTCGCCACTGGATAAAAAACTGAGAATGCACAGTAAGCGCGCGACGTACATACTCCACGCTACGGCGAACCACCCAAACCATGGACGGTGATAGCGCGTGTACAAATGGGCGCAGAGCACCGCGAGGCCAGTGGTAATTGCGCCCTGCAGCAACGCGGCGGCAAGCTCGGTCGCGAGCATCGGCGACGGGACGAGCAGAGTGGACGCAGACTGAATCACGACGGAAAACTAGTCGCTGCCGTGCGCGGGAGCGATCCCGTCCTGCGTCACGTGATAGACCGTGCGCGATGGGAACGCGACGTTCGATCCGTTGCGTTCTACAATGCGCAAAAAATCGAGCAACATTCGGTGGCGAATACCCAAAAACTCCGGATGATCACGCGTTTCAAACCACGCCATCACGCGCATCCGAATGGCCGAATCGGTGAGTGCGACAACGTGCACGCGCACCGCTTCAGGCCAGATTTTTGGATGTGCGCGCAGCAGCGCTTCGATCTCGTCCCGCATTTGATCAATTTGCGTCGCACTTGTCCCGTACGTGAGATCAAGATCCGTCTTGAGAAACATGCGGTCGCGTTCTCCAAACGTTTCAATACGCTCATCCGCTAATCGACCGTTCGGAATACGCACGACCGTACGATCATTGGTGCGAAAACTTGTCGATCGCAAACCAATGCGCTCAATCGACCCTTCCGTTGTCCCCGCGCGCACCCAATCGCCCACGCGAAATGCGTGATCGGCGGCAAGCGAAATACTTCCAAATAAATGCTCAACGGTTTTTTGTCCGGCCAAGGCGACGGCAATACCGCCGATACCCAATCCGGCCAGCAGCGTGCCAACCGGATAACCAAATTGTGACAGCGCAACAAGCACAGCAATGATGCCGAGTGACACGCGCAGTATGTTGCCCAGCAAAGGAACGAGTGTGCGCGCCTGCTGACTATCGCCGCTCACCCACACAGCATTTTCGAAACGCAATTGCACAAGGTGAATGACGCGAAGTGCGGCCCAGAAAAGCGCGAGCAGTACCAATCCGCGTGTTGTCGAGTCAACAAAGGCAGCGAGGCGAGCATTCAACTCGAGAACTGCAAGCACCGGCGTTGCGGCAACAGCGGCCACCCACAATCGAAATGGCCCGCGCAAATGCGTTAACAAAAGGTCGTCCCATTGTGTCGCGGTGCGCTCCGCGACGCGCGTCAGCACCGAGCGCAAGAGTCCGCCCACCAGCCACGCAACCAGCACCAGCACCGGGAGCGCAAGCGCGAGTCCGATCCACTGCCAATAAAACACGTGCCACGGCCCTTCGCGCATGAGTGCTGGCGGCAATCGATCACGAAGCCACGGCGCACCAAGATTGTCGTACCACACTTCCACCCTGCCCACACTGGCCTGCGCAAAAACCCAGCGCGGCGGCACCGCGCTCGGCATGCGCACTAACCGAATTACGTCTTCCCGTCCACCCACACTCGTTATGGACCCAACGCGATCAGCATCGCGATCGCCATCGGTCGTATCGCCAACCGAAAGAGGCGACAGCGACCGCACATCGAGAGCGAGCCGTTGGTCGAGCACGACCTTCAGGTGCTTCGCCAACAACGCCGCATTCCCACGCTCCGCCGACGGCACCTCGAGATACTCGGCGGCCGCAGTCCATGCGTTTGCATTGGCGAGGCGCAAAAACTCCTGAATTGACGCGCGCGGTGAATCGGGTGCCACTACGCCAGAGGGCGTGTCGACCGTCGGTTTGCTGACGCTCAGCTTGGGGAACTGTGCGAGACCGATGGAGGCGACCACGCATGACAGGCAGGCGACGGCAGCGAGTCGAATGAAACGACGCAGGCGATTGGTCGTGTGTGGGCGCATCAGCGAAGCTTTGACGAGAGCGCCGCGCGGGTCAACGGGGCGTGCCCGAATGGCCACGCTGCGCCGCACGCAGGTGCCGCAAACGTGCACGAGGCACGACGCTTAAGAAAAGGTTCATTCGGGAACTTCGCGAAATGCCGCGAGAATGGGAACGGTGCACAGGGGACCAACGCCTGTGCTTAGTCCGTGTCCTTGTTATTCTGTCTCGCCGTAGTCGTTTAAAAATGTGCAGTTTTTAAAAAACATTTGGATGCACCAAGAACACTTCTTTGCATTTTACAGCGCGAAAAACGGAGTGCCCCGACTGGGACTCGAACCCAGGACCTACGGCTTAAAAGGCCGCTGCTCTACCAACTGAGCTATCGGAGCGATTGGGCCACCACGACCATGACCGACGCACAATCTAGCGAGGGCGATGCAGCGTGAGGTAGTCGCAAATCAACGTATCCCACACTTGGGCCCATGTCTTTGATGCCGCGAAGGCCAGCGCTTGTTCCCGCGCCACCCGCAATCGCGCACGATCATCGACCAGCGCGATCAACGACGCCGCAAATGCCGTCGCATCACCGGGCGTGACCAACCAGCCTCGGTCGGTCGCCACTTGCTCTCGGGTTGGACCAACATCGGCACCCACGACCGGCATTCCAGACGCCATTGCCTCGAGCAGCACGTTACCGAACGTGTCCGTTGTGGACGGAAACAAGAACACGTCGCCGGAGGCATACGCCTCACTCAGCGCATCACCTAACAGCTTTCCAGGTAACCAGCTGCCCGCCGGTGCCTGCGCCCGGACCTCCGCCTCGTAGGGGCCATCACCCACGGCCACAAACCGAATGCACCCCGGCCGCGCGTCATTCACGATGCGTAGCGCGCGCAGCGCCACATCCAACCCCTTCTCCGCCGCAAGACGCCCAACATACATCACGACTAATGTGTCATCGGTAGCGCCGATGCGAGCGCGTAACGCCTGCGATCGAAAGCTCGGTGAAAACCGTACACCGTCCACGCCGCGTGACCACACCGCCGTATTGGTGAAACCCTCAGCGTTCACTTCGTCAACGATGGCTTGCGTTGGGCAGTACGTGCGCAGCCCCGCGTTGTGAAACCAACGCATGAAGCTCCACCCCGGTGCGGCAAGCAACCCTAACCGATAGAACTTTGCATACGCCGAGAAACTTGTGTGATACGACGAGACAAACGGCACGCGCAGCGATCGCGCAGCAGTACGACCCGCGAGCCCAACACCAAATTCTGTCGCCGCATGTATCAACGTCGGCGCAAACTCGCGCAACGACCTCTCCACCGAACGCTGCCTCGGCCAAGCCATTCGCACTTGATTGTACGCCCAAAATGGAACGCTGGGATATCGCACCACATGGCTGAGCGTTGACGAGTCTGGATCGGTTACCGTGAAGACGCGAGCTACTCCACCACGGTCAGTGACTGCGCCAACTAATCGCTCCAGCGTCCGTGCAACACCATTGACTTGCGGCGAATACGTGTCAGAAAATATTGCGACACGAAGCGAACGTGCCTCGTCGCTCTTCATAAAGTTTCGTAACGAATGACTGGGCGCGCGCGCGTCCAGCGCTCGATTTCCTGCGCGACAGACGCGGCAGTGACCGGGTGCGCGAGATCTTGCGGATGCAACGCGAGGCGTACAAGGGGCGCGCGCCGCAACGTGTGCCATCGCACTGCCGCGGTGAGTCGCGATCCCCATGCGCGAAGTGTGGTGCGTCCGCTCCACCGAAGGGCCGGCGCATCCAGTCGCACCTTCATGACTAATGTTGACGCGCGATGCACGTGCACGGCGCCCGCGTCTTCACTCACGTGCAGCCCTTGCTCGCGCACCACATCGTGCGTGGTTTCATGGGCGAGCCACGCTGGCGGCACAAATCCAATCGCTTGCAACGCCAGCAACTCAAATCGTGCTAGGCCTCGCGCAATGCGAACTGTTGCTGCCGCGTGATTAAGCGTGAGGAATTCGCCCTCTTTGGCCGTACGGCCGACGGCGCGGAGCTCGTCGCGCCAAGCGCGCGGCAATCCAATTTCATCATGACGTTCACCGTGCAAAAATATTTCGGCTCCCTCTGCAGCGCACGTGTGCAGCCACTGCACGAACTTCGGATGTGCTTCAAGCGGCCACGCGCCGTGCCAATCGGGCACGACAAACAGTGCCGGTGTGACGCCGTGGGCGCGACACAGCGACCACAGCGCACGCACCGGTGCCTCAAGTGCCGGCGTTACGTCATGGATTGAAACCAACAACCCTGCGCGAATCGACGACCTACCGACCGAGGACATCGCGATACACGGCGAAAAGCCGATCGAACACCGTGTCCCACGAGTGTTCAGTTTCGGCGTACACACGACCGTTGCGTCCGAGCGTGCGCAGATCGTCGCCGAATAACGCGATGGCTTGTTCCGCGAGCGACGCAGCGATACCGGATTCAAAGGTGCGACCGGCGCCACTGCGCGCCACCTGTTCGGATACGCCGCCTTGATCGGCGGACAGCACTGGTGTTCCACTGGCTAACGCTTCGAGCGACGATAGGCCAAATGTTTCGATACTGCCTGGCGCGATGTACACGTCAAACGCTGCCAATAGATCGGCGAGTGTCTCACGATCAGATTGAAACGGGAGAAAAATGACACGCGGCCCGTACGGGTGTGCACGGAGCATTGCCTCAAGCGGGCCCGTACCGACCAGTGCGAGACGGGCGCCGGTGCGACGTTCTACGTCGGACCACGCATTAAGCACGACGTCCAACTCCTTCTCACTCGCAAAACGGCCTACAAATCCTGCCAATGGACCCGCAGGCAACCCGTGCCGCGCGCGCGTTTCTGCCGCATGATCGCGACGAAGCGGCGTAAAACGAGCGAGGTCGACACCCAAAGGCACCTTCGCGATTCGCGTAATACCTTCGCGCGCGAGATCGTTCGCTGAGAAGTCAGATGTGACCACCGTAAGCGGAAACAAACGGTCAAGTCGACGCATGTATTGCCACGACGCGCGATACACAAACCGACGCGCCCGCCCGTTCTTTCCCGCGCGCGGCGCAAACATGCGTGGCAGATTCGAGTGGTAAAAACAAATCAGCGGCACATCGAGATTGCGCGTCGCATGTCGAACAATCCACGGCACAATAAACGGACTGCCAATCTCGATGATATCGGGACGTTCGTGCCGCACAATCTTCGCAACGCTGCGGGTCGCCAGCATGAAGCGATACGGTTTCTGTCGCGGAATTGGTGGGCCCTGCAATCGATACATGCGCACGCCATCTTCTTCGGTGATCGCGTCCCGCACGCCCGGTACAGTCAGCACCTGCCGCAACCACGGCCGCGACGCGACGTATTGCGCTTTCTGCAACAAATAAGTACGAATCCCACCACTGGTGTCGCCAAACCATTCTGTGATATCGAGCACGCCGAGTTGCGCCTGTGGCCGCAATATAGGAGGCAACACGTCGTGGCCTATATCGATTGGCGGTAGCGCGTGTTCAGGCTGAACGAGTCGATCGACGAACGCTTGAGTTTGCGTCATGCCGTAGTTGAGGTGTGTTTTCGCAGCGCCCGGCGGGCGGTGCGCTGTGACACAGCTGGAATAATAACGCGTCTGGCGTGCGCTTGAACGCGAAGTGACCGGTTCCATCACGGAACCGGCCACTAATTTCGCTTCGAACCCTACGCGACCGACACTAAAAAGTTTTCACCTTCAAAGTTGTCGCGACTGTTACGGCTGGCGGGTCGAAAGTGCAGCCACCGTTGTTTCCGATGGCGCATCCACTACAAACGTGACCCTACGGTTGAGTTCGGCACCCGGCGCATTTCGTTTCGCCCCGGCGCGAACCAAGCGAGCCTTTCCGTATCCGACCGTCTTCAAATTCGCATTGTCGAGTCCTTTACCCACCAGGTACTCCCGAACCGCGTCGGCGCGCTTCTGCGATAGCTGCACATTGTACTGCGCCGAACCCGCTGGATCAGCGAACCCTTCGATCGTGATCGTCGCACCTTTGTAATGCGATCCGGCCACCTGCGCAAACTTCGTCAGTGCCGCTTCATCTTGCTGACGCACTGCCGCGGCATCAAAGCCGAAATGGACAGGAAGCGCAAACGTGATCTGCCCTTCGATCATCGAGATTTTGGCACCAAACTCCGTACGGAGCGTCGACAATTCCGTACGCAGTGCGGCAATGTCCGCACGCACCGACGCCACGTCCGTCCGCACTCCATTCACGTCGGTGCGCAGGGTACTGTCACCGTTGGCACGAGCCATCTGTTCTTGCGTCAACGCTACGCGCTGTTCGTCAAGACCACGGCGAACGAAGCCTTTCGTGGCACAGGCACCGAGAGTTGATGCTGCCAGCGCCGCGATAGCAAAGTTTCGAATCTGTCGCATACGTCCTCCTGTTCTCATACGTGGTATGACAAACTGCCGAGTTAAGGTCGGAGCAAGCGCGAAAACGTTTGCGACACGTTTACCGCACATGATCCACGCAACAGAAGTTGCATAGCGTCAAAATCGCGTGTTGTAATTTTTGTCACATGAATTTAAAAAACTTGCTAAAACGTGTGCTGCATATCACGCGACTTGTCGAGTTCAGTGTGCGCAAGATCACCAAAGGCTCGTTGCGCTCACGGACTGTCTACATCGGTGGTTTCGCCAACCATTCACCGCCGTCAATAACGAAGATCGCGCCAGTCACCCAATCACCCGCGGGCGACGCAAGAAATGCTACCATATTTGCAATGTCGCGCGGTGTGCCCCATCGACCGAGGGGGATACTCTTCTTCGCGTACGCCGTCATACGTGCTTCCGTCGCCGCAAAAATATCGGTGACCCCGCTGTCTGCAGGCGGCGTAAATGCCTTCTTCACCCCTTCGGTGGGAATCGGCCCAGGTGCTATCGCATTGAGGCGAATTTTTTGCGGCGCCCATTCTATCGCGAGCGTGCGCGTTAATGCATCAACACCCGCTTTCGCAGCCGTCGCATGCGCCATCAGCGGCCAACCGCGATAGTGACGCGTCATCGATATACTGACGATGCGTCCCCCGCCCTGCGCCGCCATCACCGGATAGACCGCCTGAGAACAAAAGAACGTACCGAACAAATCAATTTCGACGACACTCTTCCATGCATTTGGCGACAGCGTGGCGCTCGGCGCGTAAAAATTTCCAGCCGCGTTGTTGACGAGGAGATCGATACGACCGTGCGTTTGCGCGATCTGGTCCACCGCTTCTTTTACTTTCTCCGCGTCCCGCACGTCCAACTGAATGGCACTTGCGAGTCCGCCGCTTGCACGAATCGTCGTGCACGCTCGTTCGAGATTCTCTGGCTTCCTACTGGCCAGCACCACATGTGCACCGAGCTCCGCTAACAATTCCGCCACGCCAAATCCAATACCAGTGCCGCCGCCCGTGATCAAAGCGACTTGCCCCGTGAGCAGGCCAGCACGAAACACGGACGCGTTTAAGTCGGTCATACGGACTCCGGTGGTAAGTGGTCAACGGCGACAGCGACAACATCGAGGTCTAGCGAGACTTGCTCGTCAAGACAGAAGCGACGTCGATGATGCGGCGTGAGGCCACGCACCGCTAGGGCGGCGAGATGTTGCGGCGTGCCATAGCCAGCATTGCGTTCCCACCCGAAGCCCTCATAACGACGCGCGAGCGAGGTCATCAGGCGATCGCGTGTCACCTTCGCCACAATTGACGCGCACGCAATGCCGTAACATTTGGCATCACCTTTCACGACCGCTGAGTGCACTAGGCCGAGCGTTCGCAACGGTTTCCCGTCGATCAGGATATGATCGGGCGCGGCGCCGAGCCGAGCTTCGAGGCCTTTGAGCGCGCGGGCCATGGCAAGGATGGTCGCGTGATAAATGTTGAT
>JANYFO010000069.1 GCA_025362635.1 Gemmatimonadaceae bacterium
GGTCTGAACTTTTGGCACTACAGAGTAAAGCCGATCACACAGCGGGACACCGTGCAAATGCGCTTGCGTTGTCCGCGCGGTCCGAGGCACTTGCGACCCATGGTGTGAGGCGATCGTTGTGACCGATGAGGTGCACACCACGGCAGCGATGTTGCGCTGCGCGTGGGCAACGACCCCACTCGACATCGCCTACCACGATACCGAATGGGGCGTACCAGTGCACGATGATGCAGTGCGTTTCGAGTTTCTCACGCTTGAAGGTGCGCAGGCTGGATTAAGCTGGAGCACCATTTT
Source organism: Gemmatimonadaceae bacterium (assembly GCA_025362635.1). Taxonomy (GTDB): domain Bacteria; phylum Gemmatimonadota; class Gemmatimonadetes; order Gemmatimonadales; family Gemmatimonadaceae; genus Gemmatimonas. The sequence goes on from JANYFO010000069.1 coordinate 295, forward strand.
GAAAAAACGTGAGCACTATCGTGCCGCATTCCTTGACTGGGATGTTGCACGCATTGCTGGCTTTACAGAGGGTGATACGGAGCGTTTGATGCAGAATGCTGGCATCGTTCGCAATCGTCTCAAGATCAACAGTGTGGCTCGTAATGCGCGGGCGTTTCTTGCAGTGCAATCCACCTGTGGATCATTCGATGACTATATCTGGCAATTTGTCGATGGGGCTCCGCGCGTGAACGCGTGGACCGAGTCACGACAGGTACCGACGCGAACCGTTGAGTCGGATGCCATGAGCAAGGATCTGATCGCGCGCGGTTTTACGTTTGTAGGGTCAACGATTTGTTATGCGTACATGCAGGCAACGGGAATGGTAAATGATCATCTCGTGCGCTGTGTCGCTTACAATCACTAGCGTTGAAGCAACTTCACGCGCTGTCCGTTCTTAAACACTTCGACGCGATCGGCTAACCCATCGCGATTGGTGTCTGTCCACACTTGCAGTAACGCACCTGTCTGATCAAGAAAAATTGCACGCCATGGTGTACCCCCACGCCCCTGATCCGGCACGCGCAGCGTGAATTCGTTGGTACCAAGCCATGTCATAATTTCGGTGGACTGTCGTCCTTGAATCACATCAAGCACCGAGCGCATATGCGGCAATGTTTGGGGATACGCTTGTGACGCATAGGCCGGCAGATCATCACAGCGCCCATCTTTATCCTTGTCGAGACACGCGGGCGGACCGAAACGCGAATCGTCGCACCAACCGTCGCCATCATGATCCAGACACACCGAGGAGCCATATCCCGGCGGCTTCACGTTGGGGTTGTTGTTGAAGTAACGCGGATCGTTGATAGCGCCAGTGCCAACCACCGTGCCGTTGGACCCGACATACCCGTTATATGACCCCATTGGCCCAGGCGGTGACGGCATCATTCCAGGAAATGACGAAGCCGGCGAATTCGCCGGCCTGTCACCAAATAGCTGCTCATCAGAAATACGCTTGCTCTCCCAATTCTCCCGCACACGCGTGTCGCTGCTCGGGGCATCGGGGGGGATGAGCGGAGGACTCTTTTTTTCAACGGGTTTCGTAAACCCCTTGATGGGTACCGTAGGCTGCTTACTCCTTTTTAATGCGTCCTCACCGTACACAACTTTTCCGTTTGTCGGCTTGCTGCGCACCGCACTCCCACAGTCCGTTGGCGCGGGTTGCTGCGCCGCCGGTACACCTTCAACCCACACGCGGCACATACCCGAAGGCGGGCGAAACTCGCGAGGAACGCTATCGCTCCGAACCACACGCGCTGGCTGCGCCACCGCGCGATCAATACCGCTCAGCGTAGTGCTCAGCGCGATGATGGTGAGCAGGGGAATGCACCGAACGAACGACATGTATACCTCCAGCAGGACGACGCGTGCTGTCCACCATGGAGAGCAGTCGGAAAACCGTACAAACAGAAGAGCAGTGTCTGTGCCACGAGCGCGGCTTTTCAAGACTACTCGTAAGTATCGGCACCACGGTCATCTGAGGACAGTGGTGATGGATTCACAAACGGTCGTCGTCTCCGGCCACGGACAGCGCTCGTCCCGCTGCGGTGACGAAGTGACGTCGGCAATCGCACGATGTCCTAGTCCCCGAAGCTGATCCCGATCATTCGTGCGGCCTGCACGACGTCATGCTCCGGATCCACTTGCTTCGTTTCCCGCAGCACCTCTTCAATGGGAATGCACACTAAATGCGGCGACTGTAGCGCCACCATGTGCCCCCACCGTTTGTCCGCAATGGCCTGCACCGCTGCCGCACCAAACCGCGTCGCAAGCAACCGATCGTAGCCGGTCGGCGGTCCACCACGCTGCAAATGGCCGAGGACCATAGATCGGGTCTCTTTTCCTGTGCGCTGCTGAATGTCGTAGCCCAACCGATCGGCAATCCCACCAAGCCGTCTGTCCTGTCCTGGCAGCGACGCACCGATGATGGACTCTTGACCTCCACGCGGCTTCGATCCTTCGGCCACAACAACAATGCTGAACCGGTGACCGGCGGCGTCACGCGCCATGATTTTTTCACATACCTTCTCAATGTCCCACGCGATCTCCGGAATTAGAATCACATCTGCAGTACCAGCAACGCCCGCATGTAACGCAATAAAGCCCGCGTCTCGGCCCATCACTTCCAACACCATCACACGATCATGCGACTCCGCAGTTGTGTGTAATTTGTCGATGGCTTCAAGCGCCGTGTTCACGGCAGTGTCAAACCCAAATGTCGTGACGGTACCCGGCACATCATTGTCGATGGTTTTCGGAACGCTCACAATGCGCATGCCCTTCGCGGCCAATTGTGACGCGATTTTTAACGACCCGTCGCCGCCGATGGAAATGATCGCCTCGATGCCGAGGTTGCGCGCGTTCTCGACCAGTTCGTCGGAGCGATCCACTTCGATCCAGGTCCCGTCGGGTTGTTGCATGGGGTAGGCAAACGGGCTGCCGCGATTGGTTGTGCGCAATATCGTGCCGCCCGTGCCTGCAATCCCACGTACACGTTCCGCCGTCAGCGGCACCACCTCATCTTCGCCCAGCAAGCCGGCATACCCGCGTTTGATGCCAAGGACGTCCCAGCCACGCGTACGCGCAGAGAGAACCGCGGCGCGAATAACCGCATTGAGGCCGGGAGCATCGCCGCCTCCCGTTGAAAGTGCGATGCGCATGATCGAAGAGGACGAACGAGGAATGATCAAGGAATGGGTGTGCCCATAGGACGCATGGCAACA
>JANYFO010000075.1 GCA_025362635.1 Gemmatimonadaceae bacterium
ACGGCCGTGCCGTCGATGTCTCGCCGTCCGGTGCCGCCGCGCGCGAAAGTCCGTTCTTGCAAAGCTATCGGGCCGAAATTGCACACTTTTTGGCGGTCATTCAGGGCGTAGTGCCCTACGAGCTGCCAAACGATCAAGTGTTGGTGCATCGCGTTCTTGAGGCGATTTACCGTGCGGCGGACGACGAGAAAGAGATTCGTTTCTGATGCGTCGCATTTGGTGTGTACTGGCCGTCGGAGTGGCATGCCTTGCCAGCGGCACCTTACGCGCGCAGCGTGCCGATAGCGCGCCACCACCGCCTGGTATTTCACCATCACTCGATAGTGCGCGTGCGGTGCGAGGCGCGCGCATGAGCGTGGTGATGTACACGTACGGACCGGGCCGTGAAGTTTTTGAACGATTTGGACATATCGCGTTGGCCTTTCGCGATAGCGCAACCGGTGAGGACGTCGCTTTTAATTGGGGCATGTTTGATTTCGCGCAGCCGCATTTCTTGGTGAATTTTCTGAGCGGCGATACCAAGTACTGGATGGCGGGCTATCGGACGGCCGATTTCAATGCGGCGTATGCGCGTGACGATCGGTCGATTCGCATGCAGACGCTGTTTCTTCCGGCGATTGAACGCGCGGCGCTGTTTGACTTTGTCGCGTGGAATGCTGCCGAATCGCACAAGTACTATCGCTACGACTATTACAGTGACAATTGCGCGACGCGCATTCGCGACGCCTTAAACCGCGTGCTGCGCGGACAACTGCGTACCGCTTTCAGCACGGTGGGCAGCGGTCGTACCTGGCGCGGTGAAACCGCGCGTATCACGGCGACCGAGTTGCCCGTGTATGCTGGAATTGAGCTGGCGCTCGGACGTAATGCGGATCGCCCGCTCACGCGATGGGAGGAATCATTCTTGCCGTCGCTATTCGCCGACCATCTCACGTCACTCGTGCTACGAGACCAGTTTGGTGGTCGGTTCAAGTTGGTGATGCGTGACACGATGCTCGCCACGACCAATCGCGTTCCTTTGCCCTCCGACGAACCGTCGCGTATCGTTCCCGCCGCGTTGCTGGGTTTGACACTCGCTGGTCTACTCGCGGTATTGGCCGACGCGAACCGACGTGCTTCGCGAGTGGTGCTTTCTCTTATCGTCGCCGTCTGGTACGCCGTCGGCGGCGTGCTCGGCACGCTCCTTCTGCTTGCGGCGACCGTCACCAAACACGCACCGTATATGGGATCCAACACCACGCTGCTGCAAATACATCCACTGCTTTTAGTGGCTGCCTTGGTCGTACCGGTCGCCCTGATTCGCGGTGTGCGGAGTCGCGTGGCACTCGGTGTGAGCGTGACGGTGGCGTTGCTGGCGGCCTGCGGCTTAGCGGTGCAACTCGTGCCTGCATTGACGCAGCAGAACGGCGTTGTGCTCGCGGTGACGGTGCCGGTGCACGCGGCCATCGCGATTGCGATGTGGCGCATGAATCGCGCGGTATGATCGCCGTTGGCATTGATGTTGGTGGGACGTTTACAGATCTCGTCACCATCACCACCAGCGGGAGTATTCGTGCGACGAAAGTCCTCAGCAATCCCGTCGATCGTGCGGCCGGCGTGCTTGTCGCGACTGATGCGGCATCGCTTGATCCTCGCGAGATCTCGTTCATCGCGCACGGCACCACCGTTGTCACAAACCTTTTGCTCGAACGTCGTGGCGCGCGTGTGGTGGCGTGTACCACCGCGGGTTTCACCGACGTGTTGGAATTACGACGTCAGGAGCGCGCGTCGCTTTACGATCTCACCAAGCATCACGCGCCGCCGCTCGTCGCACGTGCGGACATTGTGGGCGTACAAGAACGTATCGTGCCGGAAGGCGTCGTATTGACGCTAGACGAGGCCGCGATCGACCAGATTGTTACCGCGGTAACCGCGCTGCAACCCGAAACAGTAGCGATCACGTTGCTGCACGCGTACGCCGATGCCTCGCATGAACTACGATTGCGGGACGCGATCCAACGGGCGTTACCAGCGTGCGATGTCATCTGCTCGCACGCGGTGCTGCCGGAAATTCGTGAGTATGAGCGCATGGCAACTACGGTGGCCGAGGCGTACGCACGCCCGGCGGTTCGACGCTACTTGCACGCGCTCGGCGAACGACTGGCGCAGCGAGGGCTGCCTGCGCCGCGTGTGATGACATCGGCGGGTGGCACATTGTCGGCGAATGAAGCAGCGGAACATGCGGCCTCGTTGGCGTTGTCTGGTCCAGCGGGTGGTGTGACGGGTGCGGCGGCCGTCGTACGCGCCCTTGGGTTCACGCGGGCCTTAACGATCGACATTGGGGGCACCAGCGCCGACGTTGGCCTCATTGAGGAGGGCGAGCCACTCGTTGAACGTGGCGGTGCCGTCGCCGGCGTGCCAATCGCACTACCTCGCGTGCTCGTAGAGGCCGTTGCCGCGGGTGGTGGAAGCATTGGGTGGATTGATGCCGGGGGCGCGTTACGCGCCGGCCCAGAGAGTGCCGGCGCATCGCCAGGACCTGCGGCGTACGGCACCGGTGGCGTGCGTCCGACGGTCACCGATGCGCACGTCGTGCTCGGTCACGTTGCAGCGGGAACGTGGAGCGGCGGCGTGACGATCAATGCCGAATTCGCGCGTGCGGCGATGATGACGCTGGCCGAGCCGTTGGGTGTGACCGTGGAGCGTGCGGCCTTGGCGTTGATTGCGACGGCTGATGCAACGATGGCGCGCGCCCTGCGGCGTGTCTCCGTTGAGCGCGGGGTGGATCCACGAAGCGCAGTGCTTGTGGCGTTCGGCGGCGGCGGCCCGCTGCACGCGTGTGGCTTAGCCGAACGACTGGCGATGACACGTATCGTGATTCCGCCGCACGCCGGTGTGTTGAGCGCGGTTGGATTGGCGTTGGCACCAGAACGTCGCGAGGGGCTGGTCAGTTTAGTCTCGCGTACGGACGCACTCACCGCAGACGCCATCGCCGTGCTGCTCGAACAGGAGGCCGCGCGGTTACGGGGTAGCGACGGCCACGCATTGACGGCGCGGTGGTGGGCGCGATCACGCTACGAAGGACAGGGTTACGAAGTGGACATTCCGATTTCGCTCGGCGACGACGGTGCGGTGATTGCGCAGCGATTTGTTGATCGACATCAGATGCGTGCGGGGTTCACGTTAGATCGCGCGGTTGAGTGCATCAGCGTTCGCACGGCACTCGTTGGCGCGCCGTGGCCCGTCCAATTTATCCGTCCCGAACGTCTCGCGTCGGAGCCCGTACACGACGAAGATGACGGCCGCGCGCTTGAACGAATGGTGGTTGGCCCGGCGGTGATACGTTTGCCTGATGCGACGCTACACGTCGCGTCTGGATGGACCGCGCGCGCGTTGTCGATTGGCGGGTGGATGTTGGAAGCCTCGTGAAGCCGTTGCGTCATGCGCAGGGCGCTCGCATTGTTGGCACGGCGGTCTTGCCCTTGCTCCCTCGTGCTGGGCCGGTCCACGTGCTGTTGGTTGGTGAAGCACCCGGTCCGCGCGGTGCAGATAAGAGTGGCGTTCCGTTTTTTGGAGATGCCGCTGGAAAGCATTTGTATGCGGTGCTGCGGCGTATGCAGGCCGTTGCGTTGCCGACAAGTATTGATGCACTTCCTTGGGATGGGGCAACGTTTGCGGCGGCGCAACTTACGCCCGTCGCGCACGGCATCGCCTTGGGGAATGCCTTTGATCGTTGTCCAACGGAAAATGGGACGACGTTTCGCGCGCCGTCGCGCCTTGAGCTGGAAGGCGCGGACAACATTGCACGGTTGATGCAGGAACTTGTGACGCTGCGCACGCGCGGCTTGCGCGGCATTGTCACCCTTGGACGCGTCGCGATGAAAACCATGGATGTTGTTTTGACACGCATGCCAGTGGACGGGCTTGTCCGACGCGCCATGGCGCATCCATCGGCGCAAGGACTGCTGTCGATGGCGCCGGATCGCGGACGTGGCGCGAAGATGGTGGATTTGATTGACGCGTGGAAAGTGCAGTGCGAGCGGGCCATCATCGAGGCGGGATTTGTTCTAGCCGACCAGGAGCCGAGACATGAGTAGTAGTCAGGCGCAGAGCTTTGACGCGCTCGAATTGACAGTCTTCTCGCAGAGTGTCGCCATGCTCGCGGAAGAGATGGGCACATTGCTTGAGCGCAGTGCAATCTCACCGAATATTCGTGAGCGTCGCGATGCGTCGTGCGCGTTATTTGACGCGAGCGGTCGCATGGTCGCACAGGCGGCGCACATACCAGTACATCTTGGTGCGATGCCCGAGTCTGTCGCCGCGGTGCGTGCGCGTGATGCGCGTCCACGCGATCTTTTTTTGCTGAATGATCCGTCGCACGGCGGATCGCATTTGCCCGATCTGACCATGGTGGAGGTCATCGCCGATCCGGATGACGAGACGCGCATCATCGGATATGCGGCGGTGCGGGCGCATCATGCCGATGTTGGCGGTATGAGCCCGGGCAGTATGCCATTTGGTGCGACGGAGCTCTATCAGGAAGGATTGATCGTGCCGCCAGTGCGCCTCGAAATTGCCGGTGTGCCGCAAGTCGATGTCATGCGCCTCGTGCTGGCCAACGTGCGCGTCGCCGGAGAGCGTGAGGGTGATTTGCGTGCGCAGCGTGCCGCGTGTGCAGCGGGGCGCGACTCGTGGCAACTGCTGTATCGGCGACTGGGGGCGACGCAGTTACGCAGTGCAATTGATGCGTTGCTCGATTATACGGAGCGTCGTGTGCGTGCGCGGCTCGCGCTATTGGAAGGTGCGGAGGGGCGCGCCGCTGATGCGTTAGAGAGCGATGGCGTGAGTGATGCGGACATTCCCGTCGTGGTGCATGCGCGCATTGCAGATTCGCTTTTGCATCTCGATTTTACGGGTACGTCACCTGCAGTGCGCGGCAATGTGAATGCACCGCCGGCTGTGGCGCGTGCGGCGGCGGTGTTCGTGCTCCGTGTGTTATGTGACGATGACGTGCCGGTGAATGACGGCGTTGCCCGAGCACTGCGCATTGTGATGCCAACCGACTGTGTGGCGAACGCGAAGAGTCCGAGTGCGGTCGCGGCCGGAAATGTGGAGCTGTCGCAGCGCATCACTGATGTGTGTTTTGCGGCGCTGGCGCAGGCGGCGTCGTCGATTGGAATGCACGATTTACCAATACCGGCGGCCGGGCAGGGCACGATGAACAACGTGACGCTTGGCGCTTCGGGTTGGAGTTTTTACGAGACGTTGGGGGGTGGGCAGGGGGCGAGTGTGCGTGCGCACGGTCCTGATGCCGTGCATGTTGGCATGAGCAATACGCGCAACACTCCTGTCGAATCGTTAGAGCGTGCGTATCCGTTGCGTGTTGTTGAGTATTCCGTGCGACGCGGCAGTGGTGGTGGCGGCGCGCATCATGGGGGAGATGGTGTGGTCCGACGGTACGAGGCGCGCGTGACCTGTACCGCAACGCTGTTGACGGAACGACGTCGCGTGGCGCCGCCTGGGGCGGTTGGCGGCGCAGCGGGCGCCCCAGGGCGTAATTTGCTCAATGGCAATGTGCTGCCAGCCAAGTGTCGTGTGACGACGCAGCCGGGCGATGTGCTCAC
>JANYFO010000085.1 GCA_025362635.1 Gemmatimonadaceae bacterium
GAGTTCATCGCGCAACACGTGAAGTCGTCCGTCCGTGAGCTCGAAGGGTCCATCATCAAGCTGCTGGCGTACGCGTCGCTCAAGCATCGCGAAATTTCCGTTGAGCTGGCGCGGGAAGCACTGCGTGACAAGCTGCGCGGCGCGTCTTCCTCAGAGTTTCCGGACATCCCGCCCACCACGATCACCGTGGCAACGATTCAGCAGGTCGTGTCTCGCGAATGGGGGGTCACGCCGGACGGACTGCGGTCGAAAACTCGGACGAAGCAGTTGACCGTCCCGCGCCAGGTAGGGATGTATCTCTGCCGGGAATTGCTGGCGCTGCAGCTCGTCGAAATTGGCAATGCCTTTGGCGGCCGAGATCACTCGACGGTGATTCATTCGTTGGAGCGCGTGGCGGAAGAACGGATCCGGGATGCGAGCTATGCTGAGCGTGTACAGAAGGTGCGAGTGATGTTGGAAACGTTGCGGACAACCGGACAACTGGGTACTTAAATCCCCGCGCGTCCACAACACTCCACATTGAGCGACGTGACCGAAGTGGAGCAGTGCGGAGATTTGCGACCAGTCGACATCGAATGCACATGATCAGACGTGGCGAAAGTCTTTCACCGAACGTACTTTGCGGCGTCTGTAGACAAACCCACATGCTCTACTGCTACTACTAGTTTTTTATTTAAGAGTACTTCTAACAGCAGTTCGCAGCAGTCCTTCCACAGAACGGGCATGCGCTTCACAATATCGCGCGAGAAACTCCTCGAAGGACTCCAAGCGGTGACCGCTGCAGTACCGGCAAAAACAACCTTGCCCGTACTCGCGAATCTCCTCGTGGAAACAACCGAGCGTGGCATTCGCTTATCGGCGACCGATCTCGATATCGCCGTCAGCACAGAAGTTGTGGCGGATGTTGAGACTCCCGGTGCGATCACGATTCCGGCAAAGAAACTCAGCGAAATAGCGCGTGAGCTCCCACCCTCGCCGGTGAAAATTTCGGCGAGTGGCGAACAGCGAGTGACGATTGAGTGTGGTCGCTCCAAGTTCAAACTGCTTGGGCTACCGCGTGATGAGTTTCCGTCGTTCCCGAGCGTGCGCTTCAACGAGTCATGGCGCGTAAAGTCGGGCGAGCTACAAAAACTCATCAAGCACACGTCGTTTGCCGTGAGCACCGAAGAGTCCCGCCCAATCCTCAATGGCGTGCTCTGGGAGCTCCGTGAAGACAAAATGCGCATGGTGTCCACCAACGGGCATCGATTGGCCAAGATGGAGCTCCCAGTGGAGTCCAGCACGGCGCCACCGGGCGATCTGATCGTGCCACCAAAGGCGCTCGACCAAGTGCAGCGCCTTTTCCCGGCCGAAGAAGAACTCGAAATTGCACGTGGCGACAATCACCTTGGCTTTCGCTCACCGTTCACGTCGGTGTTCACGCGATTGGTTGAAGGACCGTATCCGAATTACGAACAAGTCATTCCGAAGGACAACGACCGCTACTGCCTTGCTGACAAAGCGGCACTGATCAGCGCATTGAAACGCATGTCTGTCATTGCGTCCGATCAGACGCATCGGATTAAGATGTCGTTTAATGCCGGCATGCTCAAGTTTAGCGTCACCACGCCAGACCTTGGCGAAGCACAAGATGAGTTGCCGGTGCAATACACTGGCGATCAGCTCGACATTGGCTTCAACGCCACGTACCTGCTCGAGATTTTGCGCTACATGCCCACCGAGCAAGTCCGGCTTACGTTCAAAGCGCCCGAGCGCGCGGCGACGATCGAACCGGAAGGCTGGGACGATCCGGCCAAATATCTCTGTCTCGTGATGCCGTTGCGCCTGATGGATTGATCGCGCGTCAGGGTCGTCGCTGTATTGTGAGCTCGACCTGTTGTACCACACGTTGTGCGCGCGCGCCATTCGGTCGAGTTCGATCAGACAATTGCAACGTGATGGTGCTGTTGCCATCCAACGATTGCACGGCACCACGCGCGGCATCAATCACCACACGCTGCGAACCCGAGCCAACACCGCTCACGTCCAGGGGTCGCCACGGTGAGGCGAGCTTGCCATCTACGCGTACGGTAAATGCCCGACGCACGTGCACCATCGCGTTTTGCTCGCGACCGTCGATGCGTTCAACGACATAGTCGTTCACGGTCCGCACGGTGAGCGGCACGCTCGAACGACAAACAAATGCAATCGTACTGTCCACCCAGCGCGAACCCACCTGCACGGTGCTTGGAATGCGCAGCAAGACTTCGCGCGCCAACGCTGTGGCACTCGTTTCTGAACGATCACACTCGTTTGTCAGCAACGGTCGCGTCACAACGCGAAGACCCGTGGCATCGAGGACTGCATCGAAGAAGACGGAATCCAGACGTAATGCTTCTGATGCCATTTGCACCGTAAATGAATCCACGCGTCCGTTGCCACGAAACGCACCGTCGGCTGAGCGCTGTAGGGCGATCGTGACTACGCCCGATGTTTCCGTGCGTTGTTCGATTGGACGTCCTGCGCTATCGCTGGTCACGCGAGCGAGTGAGCGCACGTCGTACCGCGCATCACGCACCGCTGCGGCAATCAGCGTGAGCGTCGGGGCAATTTCCATTGACAGCGGGACAGGGGCGAGCACGACCGGCGGCACAACGCGTGGCGCGATTTGGCGGGTGCAAGATGCTGCGCCGCACGCGAGCGCAACGCACGCAAAGGCGTTGACTGCAAATGACACCGCACGATGATCACAACGCATAACGACACAGGAGTACGGGGCGATCGCCGACCTGTAAGCCGGGTTCTGTCGACGCACTTGCGTACGTCGGACGGTCATTCCTCTCGGCGTTCAATCACTCGAACGCTCTAGCAGCCTACCCGCGGCTCAACGTCTTGCAACGCTGTGGTCGAGACGGGCCGTCTCTCACCGCTTATTTGGCCTTGCTCCGGCTGGGGTTTGCCTTGCCATCATCGTTGCCGATGACGCGGTGGGCTCTTACCCCACCGTTTCACCCTTACCGCAACTTTCGTTACGGCGGTTTGTTTTCTGTTGCACTGTCCGTCACACGCTGCTCGCGCGTCGTGTGCCCAGGCGTTACCTGGCAACCTGCCCTATGGAGCCCGGACTTTCCTCGGCGATTCCGGCCTGAGCCTTCCTCGTCGCGACCGTCCGG
>JANYFO010000228.1 GCA_025362635.1 Gemmatimonadaceae bacterium
GCAGCAAGCTAGAGATAGGGAGTAGGGAGTAGGGAGTAGGAATAGGGACTATGGACTGTTGGTTAGTCCCTAGTCCCTACGCCCTACTCCCTAACCCCTAACCCCTATTTACACGGCGTCGCTCAATGACGAGAACGTAAAGTCTCGCACCTTCAGGGGCGGCATGTACACGGCGCCGCCCGCGCTCAAATTTTCCGACGCATTAATGCGGACGGTGGATCCGATCGCTTCCAGATTGTTGAGGAAGAAAATGGGCGATTCGTTAAATCGAAAATTCTTAATCGGACGCGTCACTTTGCCGTTCTCTACCAAGAACGTGCCGTCGCGTGTGAGTCCAGTGTACAAAATCGTGCGCGGATCCACCGCGCGAATGTACCAGAATCGCGTGACGAGTATGCCACGCTCGGTGCTCTTGATCATGTCAGATACCGACGACGTACCGCCAAGCATGCGCACGGCGCGACCTCCTCCACCGCCGCCGCCGCGGCCACCGCCGCCCGCGCGCGTGACAGGCACGCCCTGCTTCTGCGCCCAGAAACGATCGTAGTTGAGTGTTTTTACGACACCGTTCTCAATCCACACAACGTTTTCGAGCGGCATTCCGTCGCCATCAAACCCGCCGTTCGTACTCGGAGAATCTTCTGGGTTGGAGAGCAGCGTCACCCGCGGATCGACCACCTTCATGCCGATCTTGTTTCCGCCACCTTGCTTCGAAAAAAATGACCGCCCCTCGTCGGCCGCGCGTGCTTGCATCGAACCCGCAATGATTTGCACAAGGTTTCCAACAGCGGTCGGTTCAAGAATGGCGGTGTAGCGACCCGGCTCAATCGCGACTGGGTTGCGCGACTCCTTTGCCTTTTGTACCGCAGTGGCGGCGACCTGCTTTGGATCGATGTCTGCGAAGCTCACCCCATCGCTGCAGGCCCATCCAGACCCCGTACCGTCCGAAGAACGAACCGTTGCCGTCATCGTCATCGACGCGCTGGCGTCATAGGCAAAAAGGCCTTTCGAGTTTGCCAACGCCGTCGCACCAGCCCGACATTCGATGAAGCCTGTCGCAATTAGATCAGCTGCACGTGCAAGCTCCGTGACCTCCTTCGCCGCCAATGCGCGTTCACTCGGCGTCGGCATTGTAAACGATCGGTCTTTCGGCATCGGATAAGTCTGCGACCCAAGCTCCGGCATCAACTCCGGATTGGCTGGTACGAGCTTCGCAATTTCATTGGCTTGCTTGGCCGCCGCCGCTAGTGATGCTTCATCCAGACGATTTGTGCTCACACTCGCCGAGCGATTACCGACGTACGCCGTGATCGTCACGGTCGTGTCCTGATTCTCGCCTGACGTGGTGACTTGATTCAAGGCGAAGCGTGTATCCGCACGCGCACTGCTGTTGATTGAAACTCGCGTTGTTTCGGCAGGCGAATTTTTTAGTGCACGCGCCGCAATTTCCTGCGCTTCGGTGCGCGTGAGCACGCCCGCAGGCGCAAACAATGAACGAGGTGCGATCGCGCTCATGCTCTCCGTCCGGTGTTAATGATGTTCGTTTGCGTAAAGAGGGCGGGCGGACATCCGTGACTCACCGCGTTTGATTGGCCCGGCTGGCCCTTCGCGTCGCCAAAGGCGCCACCCAATGTGTAGCTGCGTGGCCCGCCAATCACCTTCATCGATCCCCAAAACTGCGGCGTGCGAAATTGATACGCCACATCCTTCAACATGCCAACAATTTTCCCGCCTTTCACTTCGTAAAACGTCTGGCCGGCAAACTGTCCGTTATAGCGCTGTTGATCAATAGAAAACGAACCGTCGCCAATGATCGCGATGCCCTTGTCCATCTGACCAATCATGTCCTCCCACACGTAATCGTTCTTGCCCGGCTGAATTGAGACATTGGGCATACGCTGGAACTGCACATCGGCCCAACTCTGCGCGTACGAGCATCCGTACGATTTCACTGGCTTACCAACGCGTTTGTAATAGTCCGACAACATCGTCGCTTGCTCACGCGTGGTTTGATAGTCGACAAACACGCCGTTCTTGATGATATCAAACGTTGTTGGCTTCACCGCCTCGTCATCCCACCCGATGGCGCCGAGTGATCCGGCCTGGTCGCGGTCACCGACGACATTCATGATATCAGAACCAAACTTTAGTTTGCCCAACACCGCGTCGGGTGGCGCGACAAAACTGGTGCCCGCATAGTTGGCTTCGAAGCCCAGCGCGCGATCAAGCTCGGTGGGATGCGCAATCGTTTCGTGAACGGTGAGCCAAAGGTTTGACGGATGCAACAGCAGGTCATAACGGCCCGGCTCCACCGGCTTCGCGCTCAACTTCTCGACGGCCTGCTCCGCATATCGCGGCGCACGCTCGACTAATTTTGCGTTGAGGACATGCTCATAGCCCAAACCCATCGGTGCAATGTCGTTGCTGTCAACAGATTGAAAATCGGACGCATCTGCCGAAACTGCAGTGACCGAAAATGTTGGTGACGTGCGATAGATCGTTTGCACAAGGTACGATCCATCGCTCGTCATCAATGATTTTTCTTCCCGCAGGAAGAACATCGCGGAGTTCACCGTGCGAACCCCCTTCACCTTCAGCGCAGCTTCGTTTGCGGCGAGCAGCAGCGCCACCTTGTCCGGAATTGCCACCGTAAACGGATCGGTGGTGATCGGGCTCTTCCACTCGCCCACCTGATTGCCCGGCGTTGGTGCGAGATTAACCGGTCGCAGTTGACTTGCACGATTTGCTCGCGCCTGCTCGAGCGCCGCCTTCGTCACAGACGCGATATTGTCTGTCGTAAGTTTGCTCGTCGCGGCGAAGCCCCACGACCCGTCCACGAGCGTTCGCACTCCGAGGCCAAACGTATCGGTGTCACTCACACCCTGCACGATGCGGTCGCGCGTGTTCACGTTTTGCTGACGACGCGCCGAAACGCGAACGTCTGCGTAGGAGGCACCGCCGGATTTTGCAACATCGAGCGCCACTTGCATGAGCGCTTTTGTTGCGGGGTCGTCGAACGCATGATCGTGCAGCGACGTTGCACGTGTAATGAGCGAAGGGCTCGCAGAGAGCGATCGCGAAGTGACCATCGTGCCGGCAGCCACAGCAGCACTGGCCTTAAGGAAATCGCGGCGGGAGCGTGTCATGAAGGGGTCACTGGTGTCCCGGGGTGACGTGACGCAAGGTACGGGTGAGGTGAGTAGTGCAATTTACTTCGAGTCCCCTCATCGGGGTGAGAACCATGTCAACAGCAAACAGCACCGTACGAGCGCGACACGGGCAGAAGCACGCGCGCGTTTTTGCTCTCTTGCTCTCCGGCGCGCTCGTAGCGTGCGGCGCGGAGAAGAACACGAGTACGCCAACCGAACCAAATTCTGCGCCGTACATGGCCGGTCGAGTTACGGCAATAACGCAATCCGGTGCAAACTTTGGCACCGTGCGCATTGAAGCGGTTCCCGGCTCCACCACCAATGGGCCAAAAGCGGTCGCCAGCGTTGACGCGGTCACGGTGGTGCTCGGCCGCGATGGAAAGCGTGGTGACTTTCGCACACTCGCCGCGGGCCAGTGGGTGCGTGTGTGGTTTGACGGCGCAATCCTGCAGAGTTATCCGGTCCAAGGATTTGCCAACACTATCAAAATCGACTCGCTTGGGATCACACCAACGAACCCTACGTCAAACGCAACTCCGAATAACAGATGACTCAGAACGAACGCACGGACGTCATTATCATTGGCGCCGGATTGGCCGGGCTTGCGGCGGCGGAGCGGCTCGGGAAAGCAGGTCGCGCCGTGATACTCCTCGAAGCGCGTGACCGGATTGGCGGACGCGTCCTCACCCATCACGAACCCGATTTACCAGTCGCCATTGAGCTTGGCGCGGAATGGATTGGCAATTCAGGCGCGGTGCATGAGCTGTTGGTGCTCCACGACGCGCCACTGCGCGCTGCACAAGGTGCGCATGTGATGCGACAATCCAATGGCACTGCAGTCACGGATGGTACGGATTTGGGTTTCACCAGACTGCTGCAGCGACTGCGCGTGGGACTCGCCACCTTCGCGGGCGACTTGACACTGTACGAAGCGCTCGAGCGCTGGTGTGCCGACTCCGCATTATTTGAAGAAACGGAAATGTTGCTCGGCTACGTGCAGGGCTTTCATGCTGCGGATCCGTCGCGCATGAGTGTGCGATGGCTGCTTGAGGTTGAATCCACGCAGTCGGCGAACGAATCAGAGTTTCGCTGTGCGGCCGGTGCCATGCACATTGTGCAGCTCTTGCAACAGTCACTCGCCGCGTCGTGCACGTTGCACGTCAATGCCGTGGTGCACGTCGTGCGATGGCGCGCCGGGCACGTCGAGGTGGACGTGCTGCAGGATGACGAAGTGCGCACGTATACCGCATCACAGCTGATCGTGACCATTCCGCTTGCGTTGCTCCAAGCGAAGCCCGATCTCGACGGTGCCATTCGCTTTGAGCCGCCACTCTCCAGTAAACGTGACGCATTAAAGCATCTCGCGATGGGTCAAGCCATACGCGTAGTCCTCATGTTCGATACTCCGTTTTGGCACGCCCTTCCGGGGATGTCGGAAATGCTGTTTGTGCACGCATCTGAACAGCCGTTCCCCACATGGTGGCGCTTTGAACCAGCGAGTACACCGGCCTTGGTGGGTTGGCTTGCGGGCCCTGCGGTCAGCGAGATTGACACGACAAACGATACGCTGCTGCTCGATCTTGCCGTGCAATCACTCGCGCATGCACTCGGGGTTGAAATGGGTGAGGTCTACGCGCGACTACAAACGTGGTTGATGCACGATTGGTCGCGAGACGCGTTTGCTCGAGGCGCATACACGTATGTGCTCTCGGGCGGACTCACCGCCCACGCAGCGCTCGGCAAAGTATTGGACGGCACGTTGGTTATTGCTGGTGAGGCAACGGCTGGACACGGATTTAACGCAACGATGGAAGGGGCGGTCCGTTCGGGTCGCCGAGCGGCCGACGCATTGTTGGATGCGGCGCAAGGATAACTCCCTTTTTGCTATACGGAACACGTAATGCTCACACCACTGACGCCGTTGGAGTTTGCCCGTCGGTCACGACAGCTTTATGGCGATCGCCTTGCGGTGGTCGATGGCGAGAAGCGGTTCACGTATGAACAATTTTTGTCACGGTGTGATCGCTGGTCACATTTGCTTGAACGTTTTGGTGTGCGACCGGGGGATCGTGTCGCGTACGTAGCGCCCAACACGCACGCAATGCTCGAAGCATTTTATGCGGTTCCGCAATTGGGCGCTGTTGTGGTGCCGCTCAACTATCGTTTAATCGGCGATGATTTCGCTTATATGATCAACCACAGCGGTTCCCGCGTGGTATGTGTACACAGTGATTTTCTTTCATTGATTGATACGATTCGTACGCAATGTCCGGATGTGACGCACTGGGTAGCGCTTGAAGGCCTGCAGTGTGGTTGGCACGACTATGAAACGCTCGTTGCTGCAGCCACGTCGGATTTTACTCGCGTAGAGATTGCGGAAACCGACTTGCTCACCATTAACTACACCAGTGGTACCACCGCGCGTCCGAAGGGCGTGATGATTACGCATCGGAATGCGTACATAAATGCGATTGGCACGCTCGTGCATTTACCGATGACGACAGCGGATCGATATTTGTGGACCCTTCCGATGTTTCACGCCAATGGTTGGACATTTGTGTGGATCGTCACGGCCGTCGGCGGTGTCCATGTGTGCCTGCGCAAAGTCGATGCGACCAATATTTTCGCGCTGGCAACGCGCGAACACATCACCATGCTCTGTGCAGCGCCAACGGTGCTTATTGCGGTTGCCAATGCGCCACGCGAGCAGCGGGTGGATGTTCCGCGTGGCCTGCGCGTGCTCACCGCCGGTGCACCACCTGCCGCCGCAACCATCGAGCGCATTGAAGAAGACCTTGGCTGGGTAATCACGCATGCGTATGGATTGACCGAGACATCACCGCTGATCAGCATCTGTGAACCACGCGCGGAGCACGAAGGGTTACCCGTGTCGGATCGTGCGCGCATTAAGGCCCGTCAAGGCGTCGAGCTCATCACGTCAGGTGAGATGCGGGTGGTGGATGAACAGATGCGTGACGTACCACGCGATGGCGTCACGGCCGGTGAAATTGTTGTCCGTGGAAACGTGGTGATGGATGGGTATTTCAATGATGCCGAGGCCACAGCACGCGCATTTTTAGGGGGTTGGTTTCATAGTGGCGACGTCGCCGTCGTGCACGCAGATGGTTACGCCGAAATTCGCGATCGCATGAAAGATGTCATTATTAGCGGGGGCGAGAATATTTCCTCCATCGAAGTGGAAGGCGCGCTGTTGCGCCATCCCGCCGTCTTAGAAGTCGCGGTTGTTGGGATGCCGGATGCCCAGTGGGGCGAAACCCCGCACGCGTTTGTCGTGCTGCGCGCAATGATGTCGTGCGGCGATGACGAACTACGGGCGTTTGCCCGAGCGCATCTCGCGCATTTTAAAGTGCCGAAGCACGTGACATTCGTGCACGAGCTGCCGAAAACCACAACGGGAAAGATTCAGAAATACGTTTTGCGTGGTGGTAGAGTGGGTATCGCCGCGCAGTAGGACATGGTTTGTCTGCTCTCGCCAATTCAAGACCTCCGCCTGCCAACCTTCTGGACTATGCGCCTCCATTTTATGGTCGTCCTTACCGCGGTCACGCTCAATACGTCAGGCGCACAATCCAAGCCGCGTGAGCACGATCTCAAATTGCCCATTGGGGGCACGCCTGGACGCCTTAACGCCATCACCGACGTTCTCGGTGTGGAGGTTGGACATAGCACGCTTATATCGGGCAGCGGCAAGTTGGTGGTGGGACAGGGGCCCGTCCGCACTGGCGTCACCGTCATTCACCCGCGGGGGAAGAACAACGCAGACCCGGTCTTTGCCTCGTGGTTCGCGCTAAACGGCAACGGGGAAATGACCGGCACGACGTGGGTGCAGGAAAGCGGTTATCTCGAAGGCCCTATTGCAATCACAAACACCCACAGCGTTGGTGTTGTACGCGACGCAATCATCCGTTGGGAAGTCACGCGTAAAAACGTGTTGCAACCGTGGTGGCTGCCCGTTGTGACCGAAACGTACGATGGGGGATTGAACGACATCAACGGGTTTCACGTGAAGACGGAACACGTGCTCGCGGCCCTTGATAGCGCGAAGGGCGGCGTTGTTGCCGAAGGTGTTGTAGGCGGCGGTACCGGGATGGTTTGTCTTGGCTTTAAGGGTGGCATTGGCACGGCGTCGCGGACACTCACGGCGGCCGAAGGCGGATTCACAGTTGGTGTGCTGGTGCAATGCAACTTCGGTGCGCGGCGCGACCTTCGCATCGCGGGTGTGCCAGTCGGTGAAGAACTTACGGATCTCACTGCATGCATCGCCAACAGCAGTGCTATTCCCGCTGGCATGGCTCGTCGGCGATGCGATGCGCCTGCTGGTGCTGACGATGCTGCGCTCACGCTCTCCGAACGAGAGCAAGGGTCGATCATCGTCGTGGTCGCCACCGACGCACCCCTGTTGCCGCATCAACTAAAGCGTCTTGCGACTCGCGTCTCCCTCGGCATTGGTCGCCAAGGTGGTTTTGGCGGCAACAGTTCCGGTGACATTTTCGTCGTCTTCTCCACTGCGAACGCGAAGTCGTGGGCAACAGATAGCGTTGCCACACTGACAATGCTCCCCAACGATCGCATTTCGCCGCTCTTCAAAGCCACCGCGCAAGCCACCGAAGCGGCGATCACGAACGCGTTGCTTGCCGCCGAAACAACAACCGGTGCGAATGACCTGCGCGTGTACGCCATGCCCTTGGATCGCATGCTCGCCGCGATGCGCAAATACGGACGAATGCCGTAGCCGACGGCATTCATTGCCGCGTATTCGGAGTATGACGGTGGTTAAATACTGTCTGCGCTTTACACCGGTTGCGAGATGGACGGACTTAGCGGCGTGAACATTTTTGGACCTGCCGCCGTCATGTACAAACAGTCTTCAAGGCGAATGCCAAACTCACCGTAAATCGAAATGGTGGGCTCGTCGCTGAAGCACATGCCCGCTTCTAAACGCGTGGAGTTGCCGCGAACAAAATTGGTCCACTCGTGCCCATCGAGACCAATGCCGTGTCCAGTTCGATGCGGCAGTCCCGGAACTTTGTAGTCAGGACCGAAACCCGCGGCGACAATCACTTTGCGTGCAGCCGCGTCGACTGATTCACATGTCGCTCCGATCTGCGCAGCCGCAAGCGCGGCGCTCTGCGCATGCTTTTCGACATCCCAAACGTCACGCATACGTTGCGTCGGCTTACCAAACACGGTCGTGCGCGTGATGTCCGAGGTGTAGCCATCCACCGTACAACCGGCGTCGAGGAGCACCACATCGCCTTCACGCAGTTTCTGCGGCTGAACACTGCCGTGGGGAAAGGCGGTGTACTTGCCGAAGATTACGAGTGCACCCTCGGATTTGCCGCCAAGTGATTTTGTCGTTGCGGCGACGCTGTTGCTGACGTCTTGATTGGTCATGCCAACTTTTAGGCCATGCAGTGTCACGCCAATCGCCTTGAGCGTGATGTCATTTGCGCGCTGTAACAACGCGATCTCCGCGGCGGACTTTATCATGCGGCAACCCGACGTTACTGGGGTCGCGCTGACAAATTGTAGCGATGGCAATTCTTTCCGTACGCCATCGTAGATAAAGAAGCGCAGCCGTTCTTCAATGCCGACCGTCTTCGTAGCACCGCGCTCGCGCAAAATGCCAGCGATCAGACGGTACGGACTTTCGTCTTCTTGCCATGCACGCACGTCTTTCCCGAACTTGATCAGTTCGCGTGCACGCGCTTCTTCAAATCCTGGTGTGACCCACGCCAGTTCACCGCGCGCTGGTATAACCACGGCAAATGTCCGCTCACTGTTACCCCAGTGCACACCCGTGTAGTAGTACATACTCGTCCCGCCTTCGAGCACCATCGCGTCGATGCCATTCTCCACCATGAGTCGACGCGCCTTTTCGATCCGACCAAGTCGCTCGGCATCCGTGATGGAAACGATGGCGTTCGGTTGCGTCGGTTGCGTCGCTGTTGATGCGCTGGACGAAGTCAAAACGTCAACGTGTGGAACAATGACGGTAGCGCCAACGAGCGTTGCGGATTGCCGGATAAAATCGCGTCGTTCCATGCAGATATGTCTGGTTGAAGAAAAGAAAACCGCTATGCTCGATTCTACTGTCCGTTACGGCAACGGCCAGATGCTAAACGCTGGCAGTCGCGTGCGCACGACACGTCCCCGCATGGTGGTGAGGGCTGAGTCGAGTACCAAAAGATCACGGCGCGTCAGTTCGAGCGTATGCTCTGCCGGTTGGTCTTTCGTGCCTTCGGGATAATCGACAAACGGCTGGTTGGTTTGTTCGATGTGCGTGCCGAGTATCGCGGCAGTGGGGTGCGTTGCGGTGAAGGTGACGAGCCGCGCGATGCTGCGAACAAACGCAGCGGTATCGCGCACGTAGAGTCGGCCCGGATAGAACGAATCGCCGGGCAATAGCACGTGCGACGTGCGGTCGTAGTACGCGAGGCTCGCCGGCTGATGTCCGGGTATGGCGATCACGTCGATGACGCGTTTGCCGAGATCAATTGTGACACGTTGTTCGGGCCACGAGGTGAACCCGAAGTATTGGCGCACACTCAGCGTGTCGCGCTCGACCAATGTGACGCCCGTACGTCCGCGAAATTGGTCGTCGCCCGCGACGTGATCCCCATGTCCGTGACTGTGTGCAACAACGAGTGCGGACGGCGCGCCATTGTGCGTACTCCGCCACGCGTTGAGTACACTATCGACGGCCCCAACCACGTTGATATCCCCGGCGCCGGTGTCAAGTAAAAGCGCGCGCGAACGTCCAATAATCAAATAGAGAAATGGCTTCTCAAAATTTGTGCAGGCGGGTTGGCGAAGGATGTACAATCCGCTGCTGTATTCGTGCACGTGAAACGCGGGCCTCGTAGCGCATGTCGCCCCACCAGCGTACCATGTCGCGGGCATGTGATTACTGGTCGCGCGCGTCTCGACGGATGGTACCGTGACCGCGCGGGTGCAGCCGATGGCGGCGGCGAGGAAAAGTATCGTAGTGCGTTTCGTGAGAAGAGGCATCATTGCATGCTGCGGCGCGTCGGACGTTGCGTCAACCGGCGTGTACATTTTTGGGCGATGCGCAGCAGTCGCGCGCGGTTGTAGTCGGGGCGGTTGGCGTGACCCATGTCCTCACCTTGGATACCGGTATTCGCTAATACGAGGTACGCGTGCTGAATTATGGCATGCATACTCTCCACCCTGTGATAACGCGGGCCCTGCGCATGCTCGCCCTGGCCAGCACGCTCGGCATTTCCTTACGCTCGATCGTTGCGCAAACGACGATGTCGTCCAGCGCGCGTGGCACGTTGTATATCGTCGGTGGCGGTCCACAACCACCCGCGTTGGTGCGCGAGTTTGTTGATCTCGCCGGCGGTGCCGGGAAGGCGCACATTGTCGTCTTCGCGATGGCCAGTGCCGACGGCCTGAAGGGCGGCGAAGTTAAGGCGAAGGAGCTGCGCGCGCTTGGCGCCGATGCCGTCAGTCTGTGGGTGCAACACGCTGACGCCAATGCCGATTCTGTTGTGAATGCGATGCGCACCGCGACCGGCATTTGGTTCGTCGGCGGCGATCAGAACAAGTTGATGGCGGCCTTAGGTAGCTCGCGCACCGCCACTGCCATTCGCGAGCGCTATCAGGTTGGCGCGGTAATTGGTGGCACGTCGGCTGGTGCAGCCGTGATGTCGGCCGTGATGCTCACTGGAGACGAACGTCGTCCCGGCGGCGCGCGCCCGGATAGCACGCTCACGCTGTCCACCATTGATCGCGACAATGTTGTCGTCGCACCCGGTTTTGGATTGATCGACAACGCCATCATTGATCAACATTTCTTGCGACGTCGTCGCGCGAATCGCCTCGTCAGTCTTGTCTTGGAGCGCGAGCCTCACTTGGGCATTGGCATTGATGAATCGACTGCCTTGATTGTCGAGCCTAACGGAAGTTGGCGTATTGCCGGTGCGAGCGTCGCCGTGATTTATGACGCACGCCAAAGCATGATGACACCAACTACCGCGCCGCTCGGCGCCACGGGTGTGGTGATGCACGTGCTGCCAGCAGGGAGTCGCTTCAATCCGAAAACAGGTGTTGCAACGCTACCCGTGCTGCACTGATACGAGTGCGGCGTTTGCTGAGGCACGCCGCACTCGACACGCACCCGCTTTTACTTCGCTTTTTTCGCGTCCGGCTCACCGGCAACGGGAGTGGTTGAAAATTGATGGCCCATCGCTCCATGACGACGTGCGGCTTCGGCGTGCCGCATCGCCTTTTCGTGTTGTCCGTGTTCGTCGTGATGCGCGGCTTGTAGATGATGGTGCGCGGCGGCTTGATATTGCGCGGCGGCTTGGAAGTGGTCGGAATA
>JANYFO010000248.1 GCA_025362635.1 Gemmatimonadaceae bacterium
CCCACTTCCTCTTGACCCCCGTCCGCACTCGTGCTCTACCTCGCCATTCCCGCGCACAATGAGGTTGCCACCATTGGCGTCCTGCTATGGCGGCTTCGGACCGTACTCGCCGAGTTCCCGCGCGAATACGAGGTTGTGGTATACGACGACGCGAGTTCCGACGAGACGGCAGACGTAGCGGAGCAGTACGCGCAAACGATGCCTGTGACAGTGTTGCGCGGAGTAAAAACCGTGGGCTACGCTGGTGCAGTCGATGCCCTCGCGCGGTACGTCTCCGCCCATACGCGATACCCGCGGCGCGACGCTATGCTTTTACTGCAGGGCGACTTTACTGATCCGCCAGGCATCGTTCCGGAATTCGCGCGACGCTTCGAAGGCGGCGCAGATGTGGTGGTGGGTGAGCGCACGGCAGTGGTCGATGCACCATCGCCAGTACGCCGGTTATTTACGGCCGCCGGTTGGGCGTTACGACCCTTTGTGCGCATAGATGGCGTGCGCGATCTCACAGGGTCTATGCGCCTCGCTCGCATCTCGGTGCTGCGTGACCTGCTGCGAACCGTTGGCGATGAACCGATTTGTGAAGGCGACTCTTGGACCGCGAACGCCGATCTTCTGCTGCGACTCGTACCGCACGCGCGACGCGTTGAGTCCGTGCCGATGGAGCCGACATACGGCGTGCGTATGCGCGAAACACGTCGCGTGATGGTGCGTGACGCACTCGCCACCTTGCGCTGGGCATGGCGTGCGCGCGGACGTCGCGCGGCACCAACCACGGCGCCCGAACAAACCACGGACACGAGCGCGCGTCCACCTCGCACCAATACGCCACAGCCGAAGCGGCGCGAAGAGCCCGAGCTTACGGTCGATCGGTTGCGAGAGCGCACACGAGATCGTGGGCGTGGCGATTCAAGTCTCGAAGACGCCCCATCGGCCGTTCGACGAGACACACGTCGTCCGCGCGAGCCGGTCAAAGACACTCGCGAGACACGCGCGGAAATGCCGCATGAAACTGCGCGCGACATGGCGCGGGAGGTACCACGCGACATTGCGCGTCCTTCACGCCCACGAGTGGCCGAAGCGCTCACCGCCGAAGAGCTCGAGGCGGCGATGGTTGACCCGTTTGCCGGACCCGAGAGCAATCGACGGGAGCGGCTGGCAAAAGCACCGCGGCCAAAAGTTGAAGAGAAAATTGACGCCGCAGTTTTAAAAGTCGCTCCGCTCGACCCTACTGCCGTTGAACCACCGCTCCCTCAACGCGAAACGATTGCGAGTGTCGTACCGGTCGAAGATTCGGCGACTGGCGTACTGGACGCTGCGGTTACGGACGCTGCTGAAAGTGCAGAGACCGCCGAGGACGCCGAGCTTCGTGAACGCAAACGTCGACGCAATCGGCGCTCACGGCGTCGCAAATCAAAGACGCGCAGCAGCGCAGAGTCGGAAGACGACACGACATCTCCCGAATCAAACGGCGAAGACGGCTCGGACGCCGAAAACAGTAAAGACGACGCAGCTGAAGCGGTTGACGCCACCGAAGACGCCGAAGGCACTCTCGCGAATGCTGGTCCAGACGCCGACGCCCGCTCCCGACGTCGCGGGCGCCGCGGGCGTCGCGGTGGCTCTCGTCGTTCGCGCGGTCGCGGTAAGGAAGCAGCCGAAGGCGAAAACTCGACCTCTGAAAACGCCGCTGAGGATGTCAGCGACGCTCCGAATTAGCCTATCCCCTATCCCCTATCCCTATCCCCTAAATTTGCCCGTAATCCGCTTCGCCGTATCCGGACTAATGACACGCACCACGACATAAAGCACCGCGCCAATCAGCGCTAACTTCACCGCTAACCCCAACAGTATCAACAACAACCCTACCAGTGGTCCCAGCAGCCCGAAAACAAGCTTCAAGGCAAAGAGCCCAATTAAGGCGATGAAGCCGATGGTGAGTAGGGTGCGCAGCATGGACGATTTCCTTTGGCGAATGTTGATCGGTATGTAGTCCTACGATACGCAATGTGCGCGGTTTCGCTACTCGCAGAGATACGGAGCTATTAAGTGAATTCCGGCAAAGTTCGTTTTGCTGGTTACGCAGTTGTGGCCTGCCGCGTAGCACGGAACTAGCTTCCCCGTTCATCCCGGACCACCGGGTTCCCCGAGTCTTCCCTCGCGCAAAACATGGCCGAGCTGCTGCATCAGATCATGGGTCGCCATCGTCGCGATCCGCTGCCAGAACGAAAGCCTCAGTGGCTGAAGGTAAAAGCACCGGGCGGCGCAAATTATATGCGCCTCAAACAGCTCATGAAGGACCTCGATTTGCACACGGTGTGCCAAGAAGCACACTGTCCAAATATTGGCGAGTGTTGGGAGCACGGTACCGCGACGTTCATGATTTTGGGAGACGTTTGCACGCGCAATTGCGCCTACTGCGCCGTATCGCACGGGCGCCCGCCGTCGTACGATATCGAAGAGCCGTCGCGCGTCGCACAGGCCATCGCTGAACTAAACCTGCGTCATGCCGTCATCACGTCCGTCGATCGTGATGATCTCCCGGACTTTGGTGCCTTCATCTTCGCCGAAACGATCCGACAAATTCGGTCGCAACTCCCAGGCTGCTCCATCGAAGTGCTCGTGCCGGACTTTCAAGGCAACGAAGATTCGATTCGCACCGTGCTTGATGCGCGCCCCGACATCTACAATCACAACACCGAGACGGTACCACGTCTGTATAAACGCGCCCGTCCAGGTGGTCGCTACGAACGCCTCCTCGAAATTTTTCGCATTGCGAAACGCCTCGCGCCGGGCATTCCGACAAAGACAGGCATCATTCTCGGGTTGGGCGAGACCAATCAGGAAGTGCTCGAAGTTATGAAAGATTTGCGCACGGTTGACGTAGATATTCTGACACTCGGTCAATATTTACGACCGTCCGACGGTCACATCGAGTTAGATCGGTACGTCACGCCGGAAGAATTTCGCGACCTGTATACCGCGGGTATGCAAATGGGGTTTCGCCATGTGGAAAGTGGACCACTCGTGCGGTCGAGCTATCACGCATGGGAGCAAGTGGTTGCAGCAGGAGCGAGGGTCTAGGTCCTTTTCCAGTCCTTATTTTCTAATCCCTGATCCCTAGTCCCCTCCATGTCGACCACGAAAGCCCGCAAGAAACCGGAATCAGCGGCGCCTACCCCAGCGCCTACCTCAGCGCCCGCCGCCCCTGATGCAGCATCCGCATCCGCGCTCAATCGCGAGCTCCTCTACTCGATGTTGTTACAACGCCGATTCGAAGAGCGCACCGCCGAGATGTACGCGAT
>JANYFO010000273.1 GCA_025362635.1 Gemmatimonadaceae bacterium
CGGATTTGCAGCGTTGCTCTCGGTGCCGGGCCTTAAGGGCGCTGACGTAGACTTGGCCTTGTTGCGTGTGACGAAGCTCGCGTTCGGTCCGTGGATTGTTGGGCTCGTTGGCGCGGCCGGATTGCTCACGGCGTTAGTGCCAGGCTCGCTTATCCTGATGGCCAGCGCTACGACGTTGTCGCGTATTTTTAGACCAATCACACGTGATCAGCCTACCGGATCCATTGTTTTAGCGCGCGCCTTCGTACCGATCATTGCGGGTGTCGCGTTGGTGTTCACCTTTCAAGGTGGTAACACATTGGTCGCATTGCTGTTGATGGCATATAGCATGGTGACACAGCTCTTTCCGAGTTTATTGGCAAGCTTAGCCGCGCGACGTTGGGTAACAAGCGCCGGTGCAATGGCTGGAATTATCGTTGGCGAATTGACGGTGGCCGTGGTCACAGTCTCACATGTACAATTGCCAGAAATTCTGCCAGATTTTCCGCGCGCGATGACTGACATGAACATCGGCGTTGTGGCGTTGGCGCTGAATGTAACGGCGATGTTGGTGGTGAGTGCGTTGCCCACACGTCGACGAACCTAGAACGAACGCTGGCTCAGAGCGCGGTTGCAGTCTAATTTCGCGGTACCCAAGCGTGTTGGTCCCGCACGGCAACGCAACACTGTAGTAAACATCTCGCTTCGGAGAATATCTGTATGTCCAAGAATTCGACACGCCGGACGCTAATTGCGACTGTTGCCTTGTGCGTCGCGTTTTCCTCGAGCGCTGGGGCACAGGCTGCGATGGCCACGTGCAAAGACGGTTCAAGCTCTGCGTCGGGCAAAGGCGCATGTAGCGGACACGGGGGCGTGGACAAAAAGGCGACGAAGGCAGCCGCAGCCGCGATGAAGCCGCCCAAGGCCGTCGCGACGAAACCTGCGCCAGCGATGGCCACACCGGTGGCCGCACCGACGGCCAAACCGATGGCCAAACCGATGACGGCACCGATGACCGCACCAAAGACTGTTGCGCCGGCGACGGCGAGCAAACCCGGACAGCCAACGGCCAAGTGCAAAGACAGTTCGATGTCGTTCTCGAAGGGACATTCCGGCGCGTGCAGCGGGCACGGCGGTGTCGCAGAATGGCTCGACGGTACGGCGAAAAAACCGTAGTGCTTACCTGATCGCGTACCGGATGCGACGTCAGATTCGTATCCGG
Organism: Gemmatimonadaceae bacterium; assembly: GCA_025362635.1. Taxonomy (GTDB): domain Bacteria; phylum Gemmatimonadota; class Gemmatimonadetes; order Gemmatimonadales; family Gemmatimonadaceae; genus Gemmatimonas. The sequence continues at coordinate 1,202 of JANYFO010000273.1, forward strand.
TACGTGCGATCAGTGCGTTTTCTTTTCTGCGAGTTTTTTCCCGTTCACTGACTCTGCTTCAAGTACAACGCCGCGGAGTGCGTGGGAACGTGTTTTGCCCTCGGCGCGCACGGCATCGCCAACCACCAGATGCAATCGCTGCATGCCTTCGGGATTTAAATGAACAAAATCTCCGCTTTCCAGCACAACGCCATTGGGTTCGCCGTGCTTGGCAAAGTTTAAATGTTTTACGGTGCCTACAACTTTTGAACGACCGTCGGCATCACCACCAACGGACAAGGGTTTCCCGGCATCGTTGAGCACGGCAACGAGACGATGCACGCGATGCAGTTCGTCATTGTCGCTTTCGTCGTCCACACCAACGCGCACCGTCACGCGATCGCCAGCGCGCAGGGATCGGGCGAGGGCGTCGCTGCACTCAGGCGGAATCACGACTTGCACTTGTGCCTCATCCAACGCGATATACAACCCTTCAACCGCACCTTTCGGGCTGAACACGAATTGCAGCAGCGTGCCGGAGAGCGTCTGCGTTTTTGCAGTACGTGACGTTGACGGCCGTACCGTTGTAGGGAAGTCTTTCGATCGCGTCGTCGCTTTCTTGATCGGCATATAAAATGTGCGGGAGAACGTTTACGATGTTGCGCGGTATCACACGTTCGCGCTGCACGAGCCGTGCCAATCGAGGCGCCGCAATTTGTAGCGCTCCGCTTGCGCGGTAACACTGGTAGGTTTGTTGCATTGTTGTTCACCCTCACCCGTTCTGTCCCCACTTATGCGCATTCCATCGCCCCGCCGTCTTTTCGCTGCGGCTGTCATGCTGCTCTCCGTGGCTACTGTTACTGCCGCTGCACAACGTGCATTTGCTGATGTCTCGGGCAAGTGGCTTTTTAGTGTTGCCACACCAGATCGCACGCAAGAGTCGATCATGACCCTCAAACAAGAGGGTGACATTCTCACGGGTATCGTAGAAATCGAGCAGCTCGGCACCAGAAACCTCGCCGGCTCTGTGAAAGGCGATACCGTGCGCTTTGCCTTTTCAATCGACATGCAGGGCACTCAGCTCGATCTTCGCGGCGCCGGATTGCTCGTAGATAAAGACAACTTCACGGGCCAGCTTGAACTACCGAGCGGCATGGGCATGTTTCCATTCACAGCCAAACGTCAGCCGTAACTACAGTTGCCAATAGCAAAGCGGCGCCGAGCAATTCTCGGCGCCGCTTTGCTATTGGTCACGAAAAGCACGCTCGTAACTCTGGTGGAATACGTGTCACGCGACCAGTTGCGCGATTGAGGAGACACCACAGCGTCCGTGCTTTGGTCAGCACACGACCGTCGACGGTGCGCACAATTTCGGTGAGGCGTTCGAACCGTCGTGAGTCGATCGCGCCAATCCACGTTCGTGCGGTGATTAGATCGGCTGGCAACGCCGCGTGTTTATAGTCAATCTCGTGACGCGTGGCCACCCACCCAAACGCTTGCTGCAACGCTGGCGTTGCGTTGGCCCGCCAATGTGCGATGGCCACATCCTGCACCCAGCGCAGATATACGACATTGTTGACGTGCTGCATGTCGTCGATATCCTCAGGCAGAATAACAATTGGAATTTCGAACATGGGTAATGGGGCTGTTACGCCGCAATCTCGCGCAGCGCGGTCACGAACAGGTCCAGCTCCGCAATGGTTGTAAACACGTGCGGCGTGACGCGCACGCCCGCCACGCCGTTGCTGTTGATCGCTACCGTGAAAATGCGGTATTTGTCGAGCAACGTTTTGGCCAAATCGCCGGGCTTCATGCCTTTGACGCCAACGTTGGCAATGGCGCACGAGCGTTCCGGTTGCACAGGCGTATTGACGACAATGTTGGTGTTGGTTCGGACTTGCTCCGTCCAATAGCGCTGCAAATATCGCAGTCGTGCACTCTTGCGCGCGATGCCAATCGACTCGTGAAAGCGTACGGCGTCTTGAATAGCCAAGTCCGTGGCGACCGGATGTGTTCCGGTGTGGTTAAGCTTGGAAATATCGCTATCCGCAAA
>JANYFO010000275.1 GCA_025362635.1 Gemmatimonadaceae bacterium
TGTTTACTGGCACCAACGAAGATATTGATCGCATGGAAGTCTTGCTCGGTCCCGCATCCGCGCTGTACGGACCAAATAGCGGCAACGGCGTGCTGCATGTAATCACGAAATCGCCGTTTAATTCGCAGGGTACCACGATCAGTGTTGACGGCGGTGAGCGATCAATCATTCGCACTGGATTGCGGCACGCCGGAATAGTGAACGACAAATTGGCATACAAAATATCGGGCGAATACATGAAAGGCCGCGATTGGGAATACAACGATCAGTCGGAACCGGCAAAGTTTCCCACCTCGCTGAACGTCCCAGCGTCACGCCGTGGCGCGACAAACCAGCGTGACTTCAACGTCCAGCGCATGACAGGCGAAGCACGTGTGGATATTCGCCCGACCGAGTCTACCGAATTGATTTCCAGCGTTGGCTACACCAAGATCGGCAGCGCGATCGAATTGACCGGTGCAAACGGCTCTTCGCAAATCAAAAATTGGTCGTATACCAGTCTGCAACAGCGCTTCCGTTGGAATCGATTTTTCGCTCAGGCGTTCATCAATATCAACAATGCTGGCAACGACACATCCACATCGGATAATGGCACGTATCTCTTGCGCTCCGGACAGCCAATCGTTGACAAATCGCGTGTGGCAGCCGTGCAATTGCAACACGGATTTGATCTCGGCAAGAAGCAGAGTTTCACGTACGGTGTCGACTACATCTGGACCAATCCGCAAAGCGGCGGCACGATCAACGGTCAAAATGAAGCGATCGACAACACGACCGAATACGGCGCGTATATCCAGTCGTCCACCAAGCCGACCAAGCAGGTGGAGCTGTTGCTCGCGGCGCGCGCCGACGCGAATAACGTAATTAAGGGTTCGTTTTTCTCGCCGCGCGCAGCGTTGATTTTCAAACCAACAGAAAATCAGAACATTCGTTTTACCTTCAATCGCGCCTTCTCAACACCGGCCAACTTTTCGTTCTTCCTTGACCTAATTCAAACGCCCAACGTTGGCGGTTCTGGCTTCGATGTCGTAGCCCGCGGCAATCCGCCAAAGCAGGGCTACCAGTTCAATCGTACCTGCACCAGCAACAGCGCCTTCGCCAACTATTGCATGAAGTCGGCGTTTGCGGGATCGGGTGCGTTTGTCAGCACGAGCGCTGCGGCCGCCTTCCCAGGGGCGATTCAAGCCCTTGCGCCGAGGTTGACGCCAGGAATCGCGGGTGCGCTGCAGCAGGCGGGTTTGCCGGCCACCATCGCCGCGCAATTAGCGGCCGGTGCGGTGCAATTTCTCGGCACGCGGGCGCCAACAAATGCCGATCTCGCCACTCGCGTGTCGTTCTTGACGAGCGCCACAGTGCCCGTGACTGGGCTCGACGATATCTCTCCATTGTCTGCGTCGTTTAACAACACGTATGAAATGGGCTATAAGGGTATTCTCGGAAACCGATTCCGCTTCGACATTTCATTGTGGGGCCAAGAACGGGGTGATGTCGGAACGTCCGCCGCACTGTCCACGCCAAACGTCTTCTTCGGCAACCCGCAGCAGCTCGGCGGCTACCTCGGCACGCAGTTGGGCGCGAACCTCGGACCGCAGCTCGCGGCCCTTGGACTCACCGCCGCGCAGATTGGCGCGATTGTCTCTGGAGTCGCGGGCGCGCTCACTCCGTCTGTCGCTTCATTGCCGCTCGGCGTCGTCACGTTCGCGAACGGTCAAACGTCTCCGACGTCGATTTACGCAACGTATCTCACGTCAAGTCAGAAGCTGTGGGTGCGTGGACTCGACCTCGCCACAGACATTGTGGCCACCGACCGCCTCACGTTGGATGTAGCGTATAGCTGGCAGAACAAGAACGTGTTTGACGGCATCAATGGTGGTAACGGCGCTGCCCTCATGTCGAATTCACCGAAATCGCGCGGCTCTGCCGGTGGTCGCTATCGGAACGATGACAACGGTATCGGCTTCGAATTGCGCGGCCGATACAACGATGCATATCCGGTGAACTCTGGTGTGTACGCGTCGAATGTTGCATTTCCGATTGCCGCAGGTTTGCCTGGCGCACCAACCACAACGCCAACAACAACCGGCTTCGGCAAGTGTCCGGCAACTGGTGGCACGTACTGCTACGAAGGTGTCTCACAGGCGTTCACGGTTGACGCACAAGTGTCAAAGCGCTTCAAGATCGGCGCGCAGAAGTTGTTGTGGTCGATCAACGCGACCAACGTTTTTGACAACCGTGTTCGCACGTTCCCGGGCGTCCCGGAGATTGGACGCCTTGTGATGACACGGTTGCAGTACACCTTCTAGTCTCACGGCAACATGTCACTTCGCGGGGCGGGGCGCAGTCGGCGCGCCGCCCCGCGTCGCATAACTTCAAAATGATTCTACTCGATCCAAACGCTCGCCCTGTCATCGGGCACCGCGGCAATCGCGCGCACGCACCAGAGAACACCTTGCAGTCATTTCGTGAGGCGATCGCGCTTGGCGTTGACGGCCTTGAATTCGACGTACATGTGTCGCGCGACGGGACACTTGTCGTGGTGCATGACCCCACATTAAATCGAACAACGAATGGGCACGGCGCGATCGCGCAGTACACGGTCGCCGAGCTACGAACGTTCGATGCGGGCGCGCAATTCACGCCAGATAATGGACGGACATTTCCGTGGCGCGGACGCGGAGTAACAATCTCGACATTTGATGACGTTATCGAATCGCTGCCTCATGATTTGCCCTGCATTGTCGAGCTCAAGACGCCGAACGCCACGGAACCAATACGGCGTGCAATCAAACGTCATGACCTCGTACGCCGCGTAATTATCGCAGGCTTTGATCCTGTCGTAACACGTCCGTTACGCGATGCGGGTTTTGCGCTCGGTGCGAGTACGCCAGACGTTGCCAAACTTTTACTGCCGGCGTTGCTGCGACGCAGTGCGAAACCAACATCGTTTCAAGCGCTGTGTATTCCGCCACGTTGGCACGGGATCCCGTTACCCGTCGCCGCAATTACGTCCGCACTCCGCACGAGCGGAGTCGTCACACATGTTTGGACGATCAATGATCCGGCGCACGCCATCCGACTATGGAAGGATGGCGTGAACGGCATTATCAGCGATGACCCTGCGCTGATGCTCGCGACACGACCCCAGTGACAGCACGCGCTGCGCTCCACGCGAGCACGACGGCTAAGCCGAATGAGAGCGCGAACACAAAAAGCCCAGGCATCGAAAATAGTTGACCTAATCGATCAAGCAGTGTCGCGAATGCCGGTTGTGACATGACACGGGAGAACAGTAACAACCACGCAAGGAGCGCCGCGAGCATGGCTTCCCTGGGCGCCGTTGCCTTGCGTCGCACCAACGCATATACCGCAGCGATGACGGGCACCGTCCACCACCCAAAGAACAGCGTTCCTGCGGCGAGCAGCGCGGCCAAAAGCAGCAATCGAAGCTTATTCATCGCGTCGCGCTCCCAGACGGCGTGAGGACAAGCGTGGCGCGTTTTTGCGCTGCGGACAGGTCGAGCTCTTTGGTCGGCAATCGCAACGTATCTAACTCACCGCGAGACCATTTGTTTAGTCGATCGTCGTAGCGCGCGCTCAATGGATTTCCCGACTGTCCACCGGGATAAATCGCCCACGCTCGCCTCGGCGAACTCATCTCAACAACCATGCGCCAACTTGGTCCATGGTGTCCGTCACCCGTCGACGGCCAGAGCGTAGCGCCGCCGCCTTGCACCGGCACATTCAAGCGAGAGAATGCGGGCAATCGCGCGAGATGCAAAATGTTTGCGAAGCGCACCTTCGACCACAACCAGCCATCACTGGCCGGCGCGCCATGTTGCGCAATCACGCTATCCAGCGCGCTCGCCATCACCTGTCGCAACAGATCATCGCGCGTCTCGTGCATCGGCGTGCGAAGATCGTCCCACCATGTACTCGTCGAGTCACGTAACAGCGAAGCCGTCATCATGTCATTAGGCACCGGTCCCGGCGTCGAGTCGTTCCGAAACTCATCCCAAAGTCGCAGCGACAGTTGTCGCATCATCTCTTCAAAGAGCACCGCTCGTCGATTGTCCTTTACATACCGTCGATCCCACTCGCCGAGAAGCGTTGCCGCT